>JAGYMJ010000515.1 GCA_018400625.1 Planctomycetota bacterium | reverse complement strand
TTGGGGCGATATTCTTTTTGGCCGGGTTCTGCGAGATCGGCATAAGGGTCGCAATAGGACAGCATTTCCTGGCTGTCGTGCCGGACAAAGACCGCGTTGGAAACTCCATGTTGATGCGTATAGCCTCGGGCGTAGCGGGCGGGCTGGCCGGCTCGGTCGTGGGCGGAGGGCTTTTAAGCCTTTTAGCCTCAATGGGATTCGAAGGCTTTGATGTGTACAGACGTTATTTTATGATAATACTCGGCATCCTCTTTATCTTCATGATGGTGGTCAGCCGAATAGAAGGAAAAAAACAAATTCAGTATTAATTCTGCAATAAGAGGTCTTTTATGTGTAAAGTAGAAAATGTTCTATGCGTTATACCGTCACGTCTGGGAGTGGGCGAACCATTTCAAATTAAAGTGAAAGTTCTCGGGCGCGAATTTATCGAAATGCCCTATGGAGGAACCTGGCGGGATTGGAAACCCCAGTCAAGAAGTTGTTTTAACATCAACGTGCGTCGTGATATCCGGTTCACAGACAACTGCCTGCCGGAATGGGCGGGGCGCCTGGTTGTCGATGGAGGAGAAACGCTTGAGGGACCCGGAGAGATCCTTTTTGACGGCAAATCGCAAGGGGTATGCCGGGGAGACACCCGGCCCATTAAAACCTTTTCGGGGTTTCGATGGCGGCGCCCGGGCTTCCACTTTCTGCAACTGATTGAACCGGAGTCGGGGCGAAAATTTATGGCCAATCCCGTTTATGTCACGGAGAAAAAACCGGATTACCGAATTTTTTGGGGCGACCCGCACTGGCAAACGTATTTCAGCGATGGTATAAGATGCCCCGAGGAACTGTATGCGTTTGCACGCGATGAAGGGTTCCTGGATTTCGGCGCCATTTCCGATCACATGGAAGCCGTAACCGATCTGCAATGGCAGTATTTCCAATCAGTGACGGATTATTATAATGAACCGCATAAATTTGTCACGCTGCACGGTCAGGAGTGGACTAACCACCTTAAAAATGTGGGCGCGCCCGGACACCGCAATGTTTATTTCAGACGTGCCGGCGGGCCGGCGTTGAGATGCACCGATGAACACTGCAACACCCTGGAAAAATTGTGGCGCATACTTCGTGAAAACCGTGATCTGGACCCGATTGCCATACCCCATCATACCTCCAACACTGCAATGGGTGTTGACTGGGAACAGGGCTGGAATCCGGAGTTCGAGAAGGCGGTAGAAATCTTTTCCGTCTGGGGCAGTTCGGAGAAACCGGCCGACAGAGGCAACCCGTTTCCTCTACAATCCAACGGTGGCGAGATGAAGGGCAGACATATCGTTGACGCCCTGGACAAAGGGTATAAATTTGGATTCGTGGGCGGGGGAGACATACATGACGGACGCCCCGGAGATTGTCTCCACAATCAAAGCTATCAGAGCAAGAAGAGCGGGAAAACATTTATTTCTTACCCGGAGGGTTTTACGGCCGCTTTGGTTCCTGCGCTGACCCGGGACAATATACATCATGCCATCAAAAACCATCATACCTACGCCACAACTCAAAAGCGTATTTATATGGATATGAAGCGGCTTGATGGAAAAAACCGGTTCTCGCTGCAATGTGCTTCTGAAGAAGGTATAAAACATATAACTTGTGTGAAGAATGGTCGGGATGACCAAAAAATCACCCCCGATGACGACCAGAAAATCGTGGAAACCGAGGTTTCGCTTGAGAACATGGGCCCCAAGGATTACGTTTATTACCGACTTGTCACCTTCAACGGCAATACGGCATGGACCAGCCCCATACGTCGTGGGTAGCCGTGGGGAGCGCGGACCGAGGTAAACTGTGGATGCGTAAGTCCTCAGTGAACCCCGTAACATCACCACCGTGCCCTGTGCCGGT
>JAGYMJ010000514.1 GCA_018400625.1 Planctomycetota bacterium | reverse complement strand
GCATAAATACTCCTCCACCGGGACAAGCCCGGCGGTAGGAAACTCCAATCAACGGGGTTCACTGAGGACTTACTATAGTCTGCACCATACAGAGCCTTTTGGCCATTGGGCAACAGGCCCTGTTCAGTATTTTTTCCGCATTCGCGAAGAGGGGATGTTCAGATTCTTCCGATATTTTGCTACAGTACGGCGTGCAATATCAATACCTTCACCTTTGAGTTTCTCCGCTATCGCATCATCACTCAGCGGCTTATTTTTGTCTTCATTATCGACAATATGCAGCAATTTTTGTCGAACGACATCCCACGATTCCACATCGCCGTCTTTTTTGCGGGTTCCGCCGGTGAAAAACCTCTTCAACGAATAAACACCCTGGGGGGTCTGGGCATATTTATCAGCTATAGCACGACTTACTGTGGATACATGCACGCCGACTTTGTCCGCTACGTCCTGCATTTTCAGCGGTTTCAAGTGCATTTCACCTTTTCTGAAAAAATCCTTCTGCACCCGAACTATTTCTTCGGTTACATTTTCCAGCGTGGCCCGACGCTGCTCTATAGCCGAAACAATTCCCTGGGCCGCCTGCAATTTCCTCTTCAGATACTCACGGGTCTTATCATCTAAATCCTCTTCCTGGAGCCTTCTGACATAATAAGCGCTGATGCGTAAGGAAGGCAGCCAGGAATTTTCTATGATGACCTCATATCTCCCCTCATTTTCCTGTATTATAACGTCCGGGATCACGTGGGGGGAGACAGGGTTGGCAAATAATGAACCGGGGCGCGGGTTGAGCGAACCTATTTTATCGATGGCTTCTTTTAACCTCTCAAGCGAGCAGCCCGCCTCATTAGCTATTTTAGGCAGCCGATTTTTCGTTATATCATCGAAATGGTCAAGAATCAGGCGGGAAACAAATTCATGGTCCTTTTCACGCGGATCGAGCTGCAGCAGCAAAGATTCCTTTAAATCCCGCGCGCCGACACCGGGCGGTTCCAGGCTCTGAACGGTATTCAACGACTCTAAAATATGCTCATCTGAGGCCTGAATATCGATCGATTTTGAAATTTCGTCAAGCGAACACTCCAGGAAGCCTCTATCGTCCAGATTGGAAATAATATTTTCACAGATCGTCGCCAATGGTTCTTCAAGCGCGAAGTATGAAAGCTGGGAATGGAGATACTCTTCAAGAGTGGGATCGGGACATGGAGAATTCTCCAATGCTTCCTGTTTCGCCCCCTTTTCAGTATTCACATTGCGACCGGAACCGGATTCGCTGTAGTTATGTTTCTCATAATATTCGGTCAAATCTTCCAATCGCTCGAACTGCTCCGCTTCGTCGGGGTCATCAATGGTCGTATCTTCGTCCAATTCCTCGCTGTCATCGGCGTTTTGCTGTTCTTCTGGTTCACCGGCTTCCGCCTCCTGATCCTGGGTCTCAGCCCTTTCCAACAACGGATTTTCCTGAAGTTCCGTGTCTATTCTTTGCTCCAGTTCCATCAAAGGCAACTGCAGTATCTCAATCGATTGAATAACTTGCGGCGCCAGCTTCATACGCATTTCCTGGCTCACCTGCAGATTCGCTTCCATTCTCATGGTTGATCACCTCTTGAAATCGGTCCAACGATGTAAAGTTTCCCGTTGCATAATTCACGTTGTTTGCGCGAAAAATAGGACATACAGGATGTAGAGTAAATCTTCAGTGAAACACGCTACCATCCCATCGGGCTTGTCCCGGTGGAGCGGTATTTCTGCACTACATACGGAACCTTCCGGCAATTGTGCAGCCGGCTCTGCAGATGTCTTATCCTTCCCGGCGCCCCTTGAGCGCTTCCGATACTATTGCGGCATTAGCATATTCCAGATGGCTCCCGCTGGGAATACCGCGGGCCAAACGTGTTATTTTCATGTCACCAACGCCTTCAAGCGCATCCTTAATCATGGAAGCCGTCGTATCGCCTTCCATATCGGGGTTGGTCGCCAAAATAACTTCTTCCACATCCCCTTTTCTGATTCGCATAAGAAGCTGCTCAACGCTTAAATGCTCGGGCTCTACACCGTCCAGGGGTGCCAAACGGCCACCCAGCACATGATAAAGCCCCTTGTAGCTGCCCGAGGTTTCTATAGCATGGGCGTCCCGGGAATCCTCAACAACACAGATACGCGACCGGTCGCGGTTGGGTGAAACACAGATATGGCACGGATCGCTCTGGGACAGCAGACAGCAGACAGAACACTGCCTGACATTCTCTGTTACAGCTTTAATGGCTTCCGCCAGCGCAACCGCATCCCTGGTCGGCATGCGCCCGATATGATAAGAAAGACGCTGAGCCGTTCTGTCACCGACTCCCGGCAACAGCGATAAGAGTTCTGAGAGCTTATTGAGGGGGTCATTATTTGGGGCCATTTTTTTTTGAACTACACTTGTATTATGGTTATGGTTTATTGTAAATATTCAGTGAAACACGTTACCGCCGGGCTTGTCCCGGTGGAGCG
>JAGYMJ010000513.1 GCA_018400625.1 Planctomycetota bacterium | reverse complement strand
CTCCACCGGGACAAGCCCGGCGGTAGGAACCATTAATCAACGTGGTTCACTGCGCCATTAAATTCGCGGGTCGATGAACCCATCGAGAAAAGGCTTGTTCCGTTCTATCAATGCGTCGGTCATTTTTTCTATTTCATCAACCTGCAGCGTGGCGGAAGTGTTTGGATCGACCAGAATAGCCTCGCGAATGAACTTGAGATTTTTCTGCAATATTCCTTCTGCTACCAGCACCTGAAAGTTGCCCACTGCTGCTGTACGGGCGCCCGCTCCACCAGGCATGACGCCGAGCGGGGTGGGATTAAATCCATTTCTATCGACATATATCGGCACCTCTACAGCACAGTTGGACGGCAGATTATCCACCAGCCCATCATTGAGTATGCTCCCGTAAACCCTTACCGGTTCATCGAGAACATAGCCTTTGATTATTCCGGAGAGATATTCCCTTGACCTTTTTTCTATGATGAATTTTTCACGCCCAGCCATTTCCCGCAGTTCTTTCATCCTTTCCCGTTCAAATTCTCCATCTTCAAGATTTGTCTTGAAGTTGACAAATTTATTGATATTAAGGCGATCACACTCCTCATCATTTTTTATGTAATAGGGGTGATATTCCGAATGATGTTTGCTGCTCTCGGTCGGGAAGTAGTGGAAACGCTTCATGAGGTCAAAACGGACCGGGTCCTTATCGAATATTTCTTTATCTTGTATCAGCTCATGCAATTTAGGGTACATGTCCTGATCCTGGTATTCAAATCTCCAGAACCAGGCCGTATGATTGACGCCGCCGCACAGGTATGTAACCTCTTCTTGAGGAATATCGAGTATTTCACTCAGTTTACGCAGGGTACCCTGAACACTATGACACAGCCCTAAACTTTCAATGGGAGAGAATCTCTGCAATACCGACATGTTAATAGCCATGGGGTTGGTATAATTCAGGAAAAGGGCATCGGGGCAAACATCTTCCATATCCTTACATATATCTTGCAGAACTATGACATTACGCAAGGCGTAAAATGCACCGCCGGGGCCGTTGGTATCGGCCACCGTCTGGCGCATTCCGAATTCCTTCGGAATGGAACTGTCACCGTTAATATGCTTGTATTCCCCCGACCGGATGGTAGCGATCACCACATCAGAGTCTTTTAATGCTTTTCTGCGATCCGTGGTCGCCGAAACACTGGCTTCACAATCGTTGTTGTCGATCATGTTTTGAATAATTTTGTGCATCAACTCCAATTTTTCGGGGTTAATATCCATGAGCTGGATATTTGTATCTTTCAAGTCTTTTTCTAAAAGAATATCTCCAACAAATTTGGTTGTAAAGTTGGGACTTCCAGCACCAATAAATGTGTATTTCAATGGCTTATCTCCTGAGTTTTGGATAATAAAAGAAAGTTAATGAAAAAAATGTCTGAGAACCCTACTTTTTTATTCGACGATAAATGTTTCTTTTCCGTCGAAGGGGGGGGAATAGACCATCACCGCAATAACATCCCCGGGGGTCTCGTGCGGGATTATAGCGAACTTGTGCATGCGCGGCACAACAACGGCCATACCGGGCTGCATGTAGTGCCTTATACCTTCCACTTTAACAATGGCGTGTCCGGAGACACTGAATATCGTCAAATCATGCTGCCTGTAAAATCGCTCGCGCAAAGCTGCATCGGGGGCCAATTGCAGCATGCACTGGCTCTGGTTCTTCGTCTTGTTCCAGAGCATAAAAGAAGCTTCTTCTTCATCCTCGCGCACCATTTCTTCAGGCAATTTGGTATGATCGAAGGACATATTTGCTATTTGAGTTTCCGCCAGCACAATCTCTCTCCGGGTCCTGCATGATATGGTGGACAATGCCGGCAGAATCACTAAAAATAGTGGCAGCAGGACTGTAATTTTATTAAATTTTTGTGTAAAATTTTTCATGGATATGACAATTGTAATACTAAATTGATAGAGATTCAACCCGATGATCAAAAATTCTTTGTAAAAGTTTGCGTGTTCGCTGATAAACCTCTCATTTCATGAAACTATCGTAAATATTCAGTGAAACACGTTACCGCCGGGCTTGTCCCGGTGGAGCG
>JAGYMJ010000512.1 GCA_018400625.1 Planctomycetota bacterium | reverse complement strand
GGCGGGCGAGGCCGGGGGTTGTCAAAGTTATTGTCGTGCATAAATACTCCTCCACCGGGATAAGCCCGACGTTAGGAACCACCAATCAACATAGTTCACTGAGGACTTACCTGTGAATTATTCATTATGACTCAGAGAGAAAAAAGCGTTTTAAGCCATCCCGCTCAGCATCCGGTCGATCGCTTCCCCGGCCGGAACCATGGGATAGACGTTTTCCTCGGGATCGATTCTGAAGTCTATCAGTACGGGTTTGTCATCGACCTGCATAGCTGAATCGAGTGCGGGGCGCACTTTGTCTTTAGTGTCAACTCTCATCCCAATACAGCCGTAAGCCTCGGCTAATTTGCAAAAATCCGGGTTGCCATTGTCCAGTTCGGTGTGAGAATATCGTTTGCCGAAGAACAATTCCTGCCATTGCCTGACCATACCGAGATAACCATTATTGAGGAGAATAATTTTCACCGGCAGTTTTTGAGAAACTGCGGTACTCAATTCCTGGATATTCATTTGCAGGGAGCCGTCGCCGGCTATGACGAATACATCTTTATCCGGACATCCTACTTTGGCCCCTATGCCGGCAGGCAACCCGTAGCCCATTGTTCCGAGCCCACCCGAGCTGAGGAACGTTCGGGGCTGGGTGTAGGTATAAAACTGAGCGGCCCACATCTGGCATTGTCCTACATCGGTGGCAATAATACCGTTCCCATTTGTTATCTCATGAATTTGTTCCATCACATATTGTGGTTTAACACTGCTGCTTTCTCTGTCATAGATTAAAGGGAATTTTTCCTTCCATTCATTGATTTTATCGATCCACGGCTTCCTTTCCTTGTATTCCGAACCTTTTTGCAATTCTCTCAGTATAGCTTTGGCATCTCCGACAAGAGGTATATCCACAGCTACGCTTTTACCGATCGAAGAGGGTGCTATATCAATATGAATAATTTTTGCATGTTGCGCAAACGCTTCCAGCTTGCCGGTCACACGATCGTCGAAACGCGCACCAACGGCTATCAGGGTGTCACATTCTTGTACGGCATAATTGGCATACATGGTTCCGTGCATCCCGAGCATCCGCAATGAAAGCGGATCATCTTCCGGGAAAGCGCCTAAACCCATTAAAGTCGTGGTCACAGGTATATTGGCTTGTCGGGCAAACCTGGCCAATTCTTCCCCCGCATTGCTGGTTATTGTGCCCCCGCCCGAATATAAAACAGGTTTTTCGGAGGAATTTATGGCTTTTATCGCTTTTTTAATCTGTTGCGTATGCCCCTGATTTACGGAAGGGCGGTAGCCCGGCAGATTCATTTCAGTGTCAACCTCATGGTCCAATTCTGCCGTGGATACGTCAACCGGTAAATCCAGTACTACCGGCCCCGGGCTTCCGGTCGAAGCGATGAAGCACGATTCCTTTATAAGCCTGGCCAGATCCTTAACGTCTTTAACGAGATAGTTGTGTTTGGTGACCGGGCGGGATATCCCTGTCATATCAGCTTCCTGGAAGGCATCATTACCAATCAAGTGCGTTTTAACCTGTCCGGTAATCGCAAGCATAGGGACGCTGTCCATGAAGGCGGTCGCCAGGGCTGTAACAAGATTGGTCGCTCCAGGACCGCTGGTCGAAAGGCATACTCCTATCTTTCCCGTAGCTCGCGCATAGCCGTCGGCCATATGTCCGGAACCTTGTTCGTGGCGCACCGAAATAGTTCTTAGTTCTTTTTCATTGTAAAGGACGTCAAAAACAGGGATAACAGAACCACCCTGCAACCCGAATATCGTGTCGACGCCTTCCTTCTTGAGAGTTTCTATCAGTATTTCCGCACCTTTTTTCGCCATGTTTTTAGTTGTGGTCTTTGAGTTAAATATTATAGAGTACTTACCGATAATCCCGTTGGGTGAAAAGTAAGGATTATCAATAAGATTATAGTTCGGTGCCGAGTGGATTTAATGTGTAGAGGCATTAAATCCACTTAACGTCAGGCATTATAATATCCCATCTCCGAATCCCCCACGAGGCTGGTCTTCGTCTTCTTTTTTTGCCGCCTCATCACCTCCCACACCACCGGACATGCGGTTTTCCGCATCCGGCGGTTGGACTCATGCGCCTTCTCAATCCACCAGCCGGGAGTCGCCCCTTGCCACCTCCAACGTCCCCTCCGGATGATCCACATCCCTCGGCTCCGCAGTCCCGCAGGGTGGCTGCCGCAGTTGCAACGCCCTCGGGTTCAGATGACTTCGCGGGTGCGCTCCCCCGTCCGTTCGGACCGGTGCACGCGTCCTTCGGCCCTTCGCTCCACCCGCGTTACCGGGCTTCCTCGCTACTACGGCCTCTGCTGACTTCTCGAACCCTCTCAGGCCCGAGATCTCCCCGGGTAAGGTGCCAAGACTCTCGGCCCGTGCCGCCAAGCTCTACCTGATGCGTCTTTCGGTGACAGTTGGATTTCGCGGTCCCCAGCACGCT
>JAGYMJ010000511.1 GCA_018400625.1 Planctomycetota bacterium | reverse complement strand
CTCCCGTACGGCGTTTTTTATGGCCCTGGCATCAGAGCGTCCGTGGCTTATAATGATCACACCATCCACCCCGAGCAGAACGGCGCCGCCGTATTCCGCATAATCGGCCACTTTCTTGGCCGACTTGAAAGTATCCCTGCACAGGGAGAATCCGATTTTTTTTCTTAAACTGCTTTTAATGTCCTTCTCCAGGAACTGCATAAGTTTTTGTATCAGGCTTTCGCATGTTTTAAGCAGTACATTGCCGGTGAAACCTTCGCAAAGCAAAATGTCGCATCCGCCGAAGAAAAAATCATTCGCTTCGACATTGCCAACAAAGTTCACGGGAGCTTCTTTAAGCAGATTAAATGATTTTTTCTGCAAGTCGGCGCCCTTTCTCTCTTCTTCGCCCACGTTCAGCAATCCTATCCTTGGGTCTTTTATTTTCATGACCTCGGCGGCAAGCACGGAGGCCATTATCCCGTACTGCATCATGTGCGCGGGTTTGCAGTTGATGTTGGCTCCCACATCGATGATAACCGCCGGATGATCAATTGCTGTGACCGGCACGGCTATACCCGGGCGCAATACACCAGGTATAAGACCCAGTTTTAATGTGCCCGCGGCCACCATGGCGCCGGTATTACCCGCGCTTAAAAAGGCGTCGGCCTCTCCTTCCTTGACAAGATCAACACCGACGGCAATCGAGGAATCTTTTTTGTGGCGCAGTGCTTTCACCGGCCCCTCGTGCATACCGACCACTTCGCTTGCCGCAACAATTTCAAGGTTTCCCGGTCGTGCACCCAGCCCGCTCAGCACCTCCTCGATTTGATCCGTTTTCCCAACTAACTTCACGACAATATCAGGGTAACACTTTGCCGCCTCCAGAGCGCCTTTTATCGGTTCCACCGGTGATAGATCACCTCCGAAGGCATCAACGGCAATGCGCATAACCTCCTCTTCTTTATATTTATCAGTATGTCCGTCAAAGGTGGAACTCATAGTAAGGTGACCTGACCAATAGCGGATTGGGAAGTTGTTTTGTTCGACTACTCTTCGGCCTCAACCTCAACGGCCTGTTTCCCCTTGTAAGAGCCGCAGTTTGAGCAGATACTGTGGGGCGACTTGGGCTGGTCACAGACCTGACAAAAGTATTTTTTTGAGCGCCCGCCCGGAGCTCTTGTTTTCTGACTACTCGGCACATTGGGCATAGCGACCCCTTTATGCGTTCGCCTCTTACGTTTTTTTGCCTTGCTCGTTTTTCTCTTCGGTACGGCCATTTCAATCCTCCTTTTGACAAAATTGTCATGCGATAGTTTAAGTGTGCTGCCCCCCGTCCAGGACAAGTCTGCATTGATTGTGGGGAGTCAAAAATTGTGAATTCAGCTTGTATTTTAGTTGTCTATCGCTTCAATGTCAACTGAAAGCGCTCAATACCCTAAGTTTTCTGAGAACCGACTCCCCATTCACGGGGAATGTTCCACTTCTAAAACGGTAAAGGCGGAATCAGGAAAAGGGGATGAAGTTGACTTATGCGAATAAAATGAATAACATATGATGAAAATAAATGACGATGATAAATTTCTCATATCTGTCAGTAGAAAAATAAATACCTTAAAGGTTAATGATTATGGAAGATAAAGCCAATAAAGTTATAATATTTGATACAACCCTCCGTGATGGTGAACAGGCGCCCGGCTGTTCAATGACTATAGATGAGAAAATTCATGTGGCACGCCGGCTCCAGCGCCTCGGGGTGGATGCCATTGAGGCGGGGTTCCCCGCCGCTTCGCAGGGCGATTTTGACAGCGTAAAAGAAGTGGCTTCCTCTGTGGATAATCTTATTGTTGCAGGACTGGCAAGATGTGTGCCGGAAGATATTGAAAAGGCCGCCGAAGCCATTCAACCCGCACCTAAAGGCCGGATTCATGTGTTCCTCGCTACCAGCGAAATACATCGCCGGCATAAACTGAAAAAAGCGCGGGACGAAATAATCAAAATGGCTGTAAAAGGGGTGAAGGAGGCCGGAAAGTTCTGCCCCGATGTTGAATTCAGCCCCGAAGATGCCAGCCGCACGGAACCGGACTTTTTAAGTGAGGTCGTGGAGGCCGTGATCGATGCCGGCGCTAAAACCGTCAACATTCCCGATACCGTGGGATATGCGATCCCGTGGCAGTTCGGCGAAATTATCGGTATGCTCATGGAAAATGTTAAGAATATCAATGAAGCGGTTATCAGCGTCCATTGCCATAATGACCTGGGACTGGCCGTTGCCAACTCGCTGGAAGCTATACGCAATGGTGCAAGACAAGTGGAGTGTACCATCAACGGTATCGGGGAAAGGGCCGGCAACTGCGCCCTGGAAGAATTAGTCATGACGCTCCGTACCCGACGCGATGTGTTCAACGCCTATACTTCCATCAATACACGCCAGATTGTGCACGCCAGCA
This sequence comes from Planctomycetota bacterium, assembly GCA_018400625.1. GTDB lineage: Bacteria > Planctomycetota > Brocadiia > SM23-32 > SM23-32 > PUMZ01. The sequence goes on along the minus strand of JAGYMJ010000511.1, from coordinate 1,155 downwards.
AAATCGTCAGCAACGTGACCGGGATGATGGTGCAGCGCAATAAGGCCATAGTGGGCGAAAACGCTTTTGCCCATGAAGCCGGTATCCACCAGGACGGAGTCATCAAAGAGCGTTCCACTTATGAAATAATGTCCCCCGAGGACGTCGGAGCCGAGAAAAGCCGCCTTGTCCTTGGCAAGCACAGCGGCCGTCACGCCTTTCACGACCGGCTGAAAGAACTCGGCATCGAGCTCAGTGAAAACCAGTTTGAGCATGTTTTTGAAGATTTCAAGTCCCTGGCCGATAAGAAAAAACAAATTTTTGATGAAGATATTGAAGCCATTGTACGCGAGGTGTTGGAAGCCGGTGAAACTGCACATGTCGTCGTTGAACTGCTCAACTTCCATATCTCAAGCGGAACAGGAACCGTTCCGACAGCTACGGTGGAATTGAATATAAAGGGCGAAAAAAACACGGACGCTGCAACCGGCGACGGCCCCATCGACGCCGTATACAGGGCAATCGACAGGATTACCGAGATGGAATGCACGCTGGCGGACTACACCATCAGAGCGGTGACGGGCGGCAAAGATGCGATGGGGGAGGTGACGGTGCAGGTGGAGACCAAGGGCCGCTCAGAGCGTGGAAGGGCGACAAGCACCGATATCGTTGAGGCCAGCACAAGGGCCTACATCATGGCGGTCAACCGAATCCTGCGCAAGGAGCAAAACAACAGCGTACCGTAAGAGAAAGGTTCGCAGTGAACCTCTTGAGAGGTTCACTGAATATTGACATATACTCCGACAAAATATTCCGACCCGCTCAAATATTGACAGTCACCCATCATTTTCTGCGCTTTTCCTTGCGGCGCTCCGGCAATTGATTCAAGAGGAACCGGTATTGAGGGTTTCTAAAGAGAGGTTTACACGCAATTCTGCGGAAACAAAAATGTTGGCATCTCTTTTGCGTATAATTCAGCAGCTTTGAAAAGTAAGGCCACAGTCAATCACGTGACTTCCTCACCGTGTCCTGTGCCGGTGGAATGAAAGATTAAACACTACGAATGATCAACACCCTTTAGCCGTTAATGCGTCCTGCCCGCCCCTGCCCGAAAGCGCCCGACGTCATGTGGGAGGTGTAGAGCACGCCATCTTGCACCTGCTTTACTCCAGGTTC
>JAGYMJ010000510.1 GCA_018400625.1 Planctomycetota bacterium | reverse complement strand
TCTGAATCTTCATTCCACCGGCACAGGGCACGGTGGAGATGAGTTGACGGGGTTCACTGAATATATACATTTTTTTTACGGAGAGATTGAACATGGATGATTACGGATATACTATAGGTATTCTTATAGGATGCACTTTACTTCTGATTGCAGGCATATTTTTTACTTGGTTCGAAATAGAAGAATATAAGCATGGAGCAACCTCACCATTAGAAGACCTAAGCGTAAGAGATACCCCCCTTCCGAGCCCCGAACCCTCCCCGGAACCAGACGAAGAAGAACCGGAGCCGGAGGAAGCGGAACCTGAACCCGCACCGGACGAAGATGAGCCTGAGCCGCAGGAGGAACCTGAAACTGAACCTGCTCCGGGAACTGACGACCAAGAGCAAGAACCCGAAGAAGATTCTGATATTGATGAAGTTCCCGAAACAGAGATTAACGACCAGGGGAACGAAGAGAATGAAGAAGTTGAGGATGTTCCGGCCGAAAGCAGAAGACGAAGACGTTGAATAACAGCTCTGACCATCGACTCTTTGTAGGTCTTCAGTGAACACCGCAGCATCCCCAACAGACGGGTTTCAGAAGACTTCCTCACCTCTAATTTGCACGTTCCCATTCAGTACCGTCGGCTCCGTCTTTAAGCGCAATACCCAGGTCTTCAAGCTTATCCCTGAGGTTATCGGCGAGGTCGAATTGACGGGCCGCACGCAGTTCCTCACGTGTTTCCACGATGGTTCTTATCAGTTCCTCTTCTATTGTCGCGCCGCGGTTTTGTTTTCTGGTGCCCGCGTCGCGCAATATCCCCAGAACATTCTCTCCAAGCTCTCTGTAAACGGTCTCTATCGGCTGAAGTACACTCAGATTAAGCTCGCCGCCCTGACTCAACAGTTTATTGACATTCCGTGTAAATTTGTTCAGTCCGCCCAGTGCGGAAGCCGTATTGAAATCGTCATCCATCGCCGCATAAAAGTCAATTTTGAGATTGTCAACCATTTCATTGACAGTTTCCGGCACCCCGCCTTCTTCACCAGTGCTATTTCGACTTATTTGAAGGCGTTCACATATATTTGAGTATGCCTCTTCAATACGGTTGAGCCCTTTTTCAGCACTTTCGATAGCGTGAGCGGAGAAATCCAACGGGCTGCGATAATGACTGTTGAGGATAAAATAACGCAGCACCATCGGCCTGACCTTTTTGTCCAGTGGAGGTTCGCCGGCAAAAGCGTCCTTCAGTGTTATAAAATTGCCCAGGCTTTTGCCCATTTTACGTCCCTCCACGGTGACCATATTATTGTGCAGCCAGTATTTGGCAAAAGGCTCTCCTGTAACACCTTCTGACTGGGCTATTTCATCATCATGATGCGGGAACATGTTTTCCAGCCCGCCGCCGTGGATATCCAGGGTCGGCCCGAGGTATTTCAAGGCCATCGCCGAGCATTCAAGATGCCATCCGGGAAACCCTACTCCCCAGGGGCTGTTCCATTTCATGAGATGGCCCTTTTCAGCCCGTTTCCAGAGCGCAAAATCCGCCGGATTTTTCTTTTCGCTGCGCTTCTCCACCCTGAAACCATCCACCAGGTCATCAATATTGCGACCGCTGAGTTTCCCGTAGTCCGGAAAAGAAGAGACGTCGTAATAAACATTCCCGTTGACCTCATAAGCATGACCATTATCCAACAGTTTGCTGACCATATCGATCTGCTCCGGGATATGGCCCGAAGCTTTGGGGGTTATATCAGGTCTCTGGACGTTCAAAGCGTCCATATCATCGAAATAGCTGTTGGTATAAGTTTCGGCCACCTCCATGGGTTCAAGACCCGTCTCTCTGGCTTTCTTAATGACTTTATCCTCGCCCTCATCAGCGTCGTCAGTGAGGTGCCCCACATCGGTTATATTCTGCACGTATCTTACACGGTTGCCAAGGTGAGTGAGGTAGCGAACGATGACATCGAAACTCACGTAACTTTTAGCATGCCCTATATGGCTGTGGCCATACACGGTGGGCCCGCAGATATAGACACCTACAAATCCTTCTCTCAAAGGTTTGAACCCCTGTATTGAATTCCCCAGACTGTTTTTTACTTTAAGCATAGTAATATCAGATTGTTATTTTTTCTTGTAAGTATTCAGTAAACCACGTCTCACTTGTTCACCACCGTGCCCTGTGCCGGTGGTGGTGGTGGATCGTGATTCACTGAGGACTTACGACTTTTACTCATTAAGAAGAGAGACTCTCGTGTCGGGACCAAAACTCATCACAATAGTTTAACCTAAAAAATCATAAAAGCAAATGATGTCAGTAACATCATCCGCGATTTACAATTTTGGCAGCTCGAATTCGTCATCAAGCCCTTCAATCCATTCCCTGAGTTTGTCCTGCAGGTTCTGACGTATATTTCTGTATTGCTTACCGCTATAGGCCAGATTGTTGAGTTCATAGGGGTCTTCGTTAAGATTGAACATGAGCCAGGGATGACGCTCAAAGCAGACATATTTCCAATTGTCGATCGTGACGATACCCCGCCAGCGTCTTTTAGTATCTCCTCCAAGAAAAGGGCCTTGCAAATAGGCCGATTCGGGCGGATCGGGACAATCAGCGCCCTTGCGCACGTAACCGGAATAATCAAATCCTCTCATCCAGTCCGGCTGCGGTATTCCGCACAGCCCCAGCGTGGTTGGGGCTATATCGACATGGTTCATGACGGCGGGCGGACGGCCGCTGCTG
>JAGYMJ010000509.1 GCA_018400625.1 Planctomycetota bacterium | reverse complement strand
GAGACTTAGCACTTGATCTTCATTCCACCGGCACAAGGCACGGTGGGGATGGCACGTAGTTCACTGAGGACTGACCAAGAGATACATGCCTCCTGAACTATCTGTATTATCATTGACACGCATTATACTGCATTACGGCGATGATGACCATAGCAATTATTGACTTTTTGATGTCATATATTGACTTTTCTGTAAAAAACCTGTCCATCCTGTTGATCCTGTCAGTAAATATTTAGTGAAGTGCATAGTTTTCTCATCACCGTGGTTCACTGAGGACTTACTCCTGTCAAGAATTGGGCGGGGTTTTAGCAATTCTCGCATTCACCCGTTCCCTTTCAAACCCCTTAACGGCGCTGAACATGAAAATGTCATAAAAGCAGATTGCACATCAGCGTTCGCCGTATTTGCCCGGATAGATCGCCGTGAGTCGGCCGGGCGGGCTATGGAGAAAGAAATTGCGGTTTAGGGCCTGTGGGTATTGCCTGGCGATTTCAACGAGTCGATCCCAGTTCTCCCACGCCCGCGCGAGCGCCTCCGCATCGTCCCCATTGGCGGTTTCGAGGCGCTCCATCAGCGCACGGTTCGCGGTGTTGAGCCGAAGAAACTCCAGACCCGCAGCGAAAAACTCGACACGGCGCGCGTAGCGCGGTTCGTCACTCACGGCGTCGGCGGCCTCGTCGAGGTGCGCCCGGGCGCGCTGGAAGAAACCATCATCGAAACCTTCAAGCCAGGTGAGGTCATTTTCCCGGATTTCTTTGCGTTTGTCTCCCAGAAGCGACCAATAGGCCTCGATAGCATCGGCGGCGGGCCCGAAACCATGCTCGCAGTAGTCCTGAATGATCGCTTCGCCGTCGGCGTACGGGTCCCACGCGAGCTGCGCCATGAGATAGAAGGCCGGCCCCTTTGTGGCCCAGTAATACCAGAACGAGTCGATATAGATTCCGATGCCGCCGGCATCGGCGACAAGCTTGAAGTCTTCGATGAGGTGTTGCAGATCCATAGGGCCGCCTTCTCTGAAATAAGGACTCAGGTTCGGACGCCAGGCGATATTGGAGGCGATATCGGCCCATCCTTTGAACTGTTCCCTGTGAGTCACTCCCTCAGGTGAAGCGCGGTCGGCCAGGTCGCGCCGCTGAAAAAACGAGTGAACACTGCCCACGATAACGTTGTCATCGGGGACGGCCTCGACGGGAACGGGACGCGAGAGACCGTAGGACAGCATCGTCACCATGTAGTCCTCGTCGGGATATTTATCCTTGAGCCTGCGCGCCATCTTGTTGGCGAAGGTGACCTGCCGGTCGGAGAGCGCGACATAGTCCTGGCCGAGTCCCTGCCAACTGAACCGGCGGCGCTTGCCTTCGGGGTGGTCCCACGCACGGCAATTCTCGCAGATGCAGTGCCCGGAGGTCCAACTGTCGTTGGCGGCGACGCTGAAAGCGCGGCGGTTGGGGTTCTCTTCGAGGATTTTCTCCACGTCCGTCAACCACTGATCCCACACCGCAGGGTTGGAGACACAGAGTTTGGCATAGCGGGGCGCCGGATACCCGCTGCGCGTGCCGTCGGGCTGAAGAGCAAAGAATTCGGGATTTGTCTCATGGAACCGATCCCACCAGTCCGCAAAGGCATGACCGCCGATATGGGCGTGGAGCGAGTCGAGCTGCACGCGCTGGTAGCGCATCCAGTCACCTTCCGGACGTCCGGGCCTGCCACCGCTGCGATGCAGCGCACGGTTCCAGAAAATACCGTAACGCTGACGGATCTGCGGATGATGGCGATGCTCCAGGCTTGAAGAGACCGCGATCGTTTCGCGTTCGGGCACCTCAATCTCGCCCGGCCAGAGCCAGCGCACATCCAGGTAATCCTGTATAAATGTGTAAACGGCGTTGGTCGTGCCGTATTCCTGCTGGAAGCCCTCGACGTCGCGGTTGCCCCACTCAAAATGGCGCGCTTCAACGTCCAAATGGTCAGGGTCCCACCGATCGCGGCCGGCGATGGCCAGATGGTCTTCGGTCGCGGCGATGAGGATCTCCTCAGGATGCTCGAAATCAAAATTGTGGTCCGGGAACAGATCATCCATCACCGGCTGGTAACCCACCCATATAGCGGTTTCGGGAACCGGATCGGGTGCGCCCTCGATCACCTCGGGCCGCACTCCGGTTATTTTCTCCATATAATCGGCCAGTTCATCGGCCGCCATTCGTGTAAACCGCGGCGCATTCTCAAAGACCACAACAGGTGCCGGGCTTATTCCATCTTCTATTAAAACCAATCGACCGGAGACGGCATCATCGGAAAAAGTGGACGGCAGAGAAAAAGTGGACAGTAACATCACCAAAGATACACAAGGCACTAACGACGTCATGAATTGGATAATTCGACGCAACATAAAAACACCTCCGTTGGGAAAATTAAGGATAGAACTTACTCGTTCGTATATATTCAGTATTCCATGCGGCATCCCCGCCGTGCCTTGTGCCGGTGGAATGAAGATTCAGAGCTACGTATCGATTTCTCACACCGTAGCCGTGTCTTGTTTATGCCCGCTGTAGCTGAGAATCATCATTCCACCGGCACAGGGCACGATGGTGATGTTACGGGGCTCAATGAGGACTTACGAAAATATAATAATCCATGTACTCCTTTTTTTCAAGCATAAAGCATTCATTCCCTTTTTTTTAGCATTTTACAGAATATATCCAGTTCGGGGATTTTAAGCGCTTTACTCATGGCAAAATAAATGCCAAAACCTGTTAGAACCGCAATGGATATCCTTAAAATATTCCCGAGCGTAAAACTTCCGGCAACCAATTTCGGCAGTAAATTGAGTATGGTTAAAGTGGCGACAGCCATAATGATGGTCGCCAATAATGTTTTTAATAAAGTTTTCAACAGGCGCCCTTTAATCGGTGATGTTGTTTTTCGAACCAGACACATATACAATAAAACGACCTGGAAGGTAGCGCTGATTGCCGTGGCCAACGCCAGCCCTGCTTCCGCTAAAATCCATATCAAGCTCAGGTTGAGCACGATGTTCAGTATAATTGATCCGGATGCAATCTTAACCGGCTTCAGTTGGTCGTTACATGCAAAAAATGCGCGTTCCAGAACATGGCGGCAGCAGTATGCCGGAAGCCCAATGCTGTATGCCATTAAGACCCTATATGTTCGTAATGTCATCTCGGGGGTGAAAGCATGGCGTTCAAAAAGCAAAGTAATTGCGGGCCGGCCGATAATCATGAGCCCGGCGGCGGCCGGTACTGCGATAAAAACCGCCCCTCCAAGGCCGTCGGTAAGCACAAAGGAGAAACCGCGCCAGTTTTTTTTTGCAAAATGTGTGCTGAAAACAGGAAATATTGCCGTGGCCAGCGCAATACCGAAGATACCGAGGGGAAACTGCATCAGCCTGTCAGCAAAATAAAGGGCGCTGTTGGCACCGGCTTGCATGGGATAAGACACAGAAATTCCAAAGAAATTAAACGATGCCTGGCCGCCAGGAGCCGCCAGCGATAGAGCAATTATTCCATCCATCACCGCATTTATCTGATAGGCGGCCATCCCGAGCATAATCGGCGCCATATTGATAAATATTTTTCTCATTGCAGAATGATGAAAATCAACAACCGGCAGTAAAGTTATCCCACAACGCTTTAAAGCTGCAAAGTGGAGAATAAGTTGTAAAACACCGGCTGTAAGTATCCCCACGGCTACAACAAATATCTGTTCGGAAGCGTTTTCAAATATGCGCGGCGCTACGGCTATCACCGCAACGATCCAGCATCCGTTGAGGATAAGCGGTGAAGCCGCCGGAACGGAAAATTTGCGCAAACTATGAAGAACAGCCCCCCCAAAGGCGCTTAAACAGACAAAAAACATGTAGGGCAGCAGCACGGCACTCAAAACAAAAATCAACCGCCGGTGCTCCGGCATGTCCACCATGATCGGTAATCCGATGAAAAAAGCCAGTCCGAGCAGAAGGCAAGCCAAAAG
>JAGYMJ010000508.1 GCA_018400625.1 Planctomycetota bacterium | reverse complement strand
AATTGCTTTTCCACTCTGGCATTTATTAAAAAGCAAAATCATGGGCTTAATCCCATAACATAAAAGCTTTTATCCTAAAAAGTGTCTTTGCTTTGTGAGAAATGCGGGTCAGCCCCTGCAGGGGCTCCGGAGTGCGTGAAATGACGCTCTGCCCCGTGGACGCTTGAAAGCGTCCGCTATGAGCCGGATTTTCGTCCGGGCTGATAGTATTCATTTTTCATTATTTATAGCTCTTTCTTTGACACGGGCAGTCAGATGTGATACCCTATTATCAACAAAGGTACATTGAAAGGGGGCTGCGCCCGTTGCAGCCGGCTGGAGATATTAGCCGATGCTTGTTTTGAATAAAACCATCGGTTTTTTGTGCCTTAAATTAACGGCAATGAGCCGGCGACATATTCTCATGGGATAGGTCGTCCGGAGCACAAGCCGGTACTTGGCCTGATTCAGGCCATGTGCCGGCTTTTTTTTATGCCCAACGGCTAATCATAAATTGTTAACCTTCGAAAAAATTCAAAAGGAAAAAATCATGGCGGCACGAAATACAAGCTTTACTGAAAATGCAAAGGAACTGCAGAATCTTTTTGTCAATGGTCATTTGAGTGACCTTCTGGCCGGCGCGCCCGAGGTCACCGTCGCGTCTTCGGTCGAAGACCTGCAAAACCTGGCCTGTGGCAGCGCGGAAAACATATCATGGAAAGTCGGTTACGAACTGCCCGATGAAACATACATACATGAGGTGGATGTTGTGAGGGTGAAAAATGGAATAGCCGCTAACTACTCAGAACCATATATGCGGCGACGAGACCCTGAATGTATGGTCATCGCTGACGAAGAGCCGTCCGATAAAATAACCTTTAAAGACCGTTTTGGACGACCGTTCGGCCCATTGCGTGAAGAAACATTTTCATGGCTGGCGAATCAGAAGCTGGCTGTGTTCGGGTTCGAGATGGGATACTCTGCACTGGGGGGCGACGCACTCGCCGTTTGTCCGGCGAATGCTGCTTTCTTTGCTCTGGGACTGGGATTGCTTCAGGGGGTCATTGACATAAAAAAACTCGACAGGCCATTCAAACCCGGTACGGTTATCTACGTGGCGCCACCATTCCGTCATACGCATTTTGACGGTAAACAGGTGGTCGTCCACAACCGTGTCGGTCAACATGAGATTTTTTCCTATAACCTGTACCCCGGCCCCAGCGCCAAGAAAGGTGTTTACGGCGCCCTGATCGAAATGGGGGTACAAGATGAATGGATAACCGCCCATTGTTCTGCGGTTCAGGTCATTACACCCTACGACAATGTTGTCAACTTTATGCATGAGGGGGCCAGCGGCGGTGGGAAAAGCGAAATGCTCCAGCAGCCCCACCGCCTGTCCGACGGCCGTCTGCGTGTCGGACGAAATATCGTGACAGGTGATGAACGGTTTTTAGAACTCCAAAGAACATGCGATCTGCATCCGGTCTGCGACGATATGGGAATGTGTCATCCTTCACTCCAGCATGATCACGGGCGCTTGCAGATCGCCGATGCCGAAGACGGCTGGTTTATACGTGTAAACCACATCGAAAGCTACGGCACAGACCATGACCTTGAGGGCTTAACCGTCGCTCCGCCCCGCCCACTGCTCTTTTTGAACCTTGACGTTGTAGCGGGCGGGACGGCGCTGATATGGGAACACCAGGAGGATGCCCGGGGCAGGCCATGTCCGAACCCCAGAGTGATACTTCCCCGTGACACCGTCCCCGGAGTGATTACAGGTGAAGTCTCCGTGGATATACGCTCTTTCGGGGTTCGCACGCCGCCGTGCACCATGGAGAAGCCTACCTACGGAATACTTGGACTCTTCCATGTGCTGCCGCCGGCGCTGGCCTGGCTGTGGCGACTGGTCGCTCCACGGGGTCATGACAACCCGAGTATTACCGAAGAGGATGCAATGAGCAGCGAGGGGGTCGGGAGCTATTGGCCATTCACCACAGGCCGGAAAGTTGACCAGGCCAATCTGCTCTTGCAGCAGTTCCTGGAATACAGCGACATTCGCTATATCCTTACCCCTAATCAGCATGTAGGGGCCTGGAAGACCGGATTTATGCCCCAGTGGCTTGCCAGGGACTATCTCGCCAGGCGCGGAGCAGCTCCCTTCCTGCCCGGACAACTCGTTCAGTCGCGCTGCAGCCTGCTGGGATATACATTGCGCAAAATGCGCATCGAAGGAACGGACCTGCCGGAATGGCTCTTCCAAACGGAACTGCAGACGGAAGTGGGTGCGGAGGCCTATGACAGGGGGGCCGATATCCTGAGAGATTTTTTTCACAAACAGGTTAATACCTTCTTGCAACCTGAATTGCATGATCTGGGGCGAGATATAATCCAATGCTGTCTGGATGGCGGTACACTCAATGACTACGAGAACCTGATCAGCACAAAGAATGTTTGATAATCGTAAATATTCAGTGGTAAATATTCAGTGAACCCCGTCTCACTTGATCACCACCGTGCCCTGT
>JAGYMJ010000507.1 GCA_018400625.1 Planctomycetota bacterium | reverse complement strand
CAAGAGCCGGAGGAGCGGGCCGTGCGGATGAACGGCTACGGTTGTAAGTTTCAGATACGTAGTGCTTAATCATCCTCCCACCGGCACAGGGCACGGTGGGGGAACAACGTGGTTCACTGAGGACTTATGTCTGTTGATCAGACTTTACATTTCATTATTTTCTTCATCGCTTTCAGCAATCTGTGCGGGAGATTCTTTCAGGCTTTTCCCGTATTCGTCAAGCAAATCCTTGATTTCCTGGAGACTTGATTGCCCGAAATTGTCGAAGGAGAGCAGTTCTTCTCCCGTAATATTTGTTAAGTCGCCAAGCGTTTCAACTTCCAGAGTATTCAATACTTTTTGGCTTCTCACACTTAAGTCAAAATTGGTGATAGGTATTTGAAGTGTCTGTTCTTTTGGAGGAAGAGTAATACCCAGGTCACTGTCTATGGCCATATGCAGGGATTCATCGGCATCTTTAAGGTAGAGACGGGCCCGTTTGTGAGCCGGATCAACGGCGAGCACTTTTTCATAGCATTCGATGGCCTTTTCATACTCTTCACGGTCTTCATAGAGGACACCCAGGTTCATGAGCCCCCCTAAAGATGTGGGCTGCAAATCTGCACATCTGTTGTAAAGTTCTATGGCTCGCTCGTCTTCGCCGTTGAGATCGCAATTGTAAGCCAGGCGGAAAAGAGAGTTCAGGTGTTCTTCATCTTTTGCCAGTGCTTTTTCATAACATTCCATTGCCTGCCCGTATTGACCTGCGGTTTCCAAAGTTCTTCCTTTGCAATAAAGCCAATCCGGCGACTCGGAATGGGCTTTTTGATGTTTTTCACAAAGCTTTGCCGCTCTTTCATCCCGGCGTAAAACACATAATACTTCAATGATAAATCGATCCGTTTGGAAATCATCTCCGTCTTCACGTCCGTTTTCCATCGCCTCGAGCGCTTCTTCAAAATGGTGAAGTTTAGCCAGAACTCTTCCGAAGAAATGTGATGCTTCGCTTCTGTCCTTTACAGGCTCTAAAAGCTTGAATGCTTTTTGATATTCTCCCTGAGCATAAGCAAATATACCTGCTTTTTCAAAAAGCTCAGGTTGAGTTTTTTTGCCGCTGTCAACCTTTGCCTCTATATCGCTCAGTATCTGATGAGCACGGTCGATGTTTCGAAAAGAGTCGTATATCTCGCTGACGAGCTCACTGTAATTGTGTCTGTTTAAATCACCATCAATCATCTCTTGCAACTGTCGTTTCGTTTTGGTTTCGGGCATGGCTTTACCGATATTGAAAAATGAAAATGAAAATGCTGATTGCTCAATTATCTCTCTTTTGGATAGGAGAACAAGTTTGACATTAGTCTTTGTTGAATATAACCGTGCTTACCTGTAAACTATAGTTTGCTTGAACTGTGTCTTGCGGTGATACAGACTATTTTGTATCCGGTCAGGCGCTTAAGACGCCCCATCGATACAAAAATTGACGATGTGAAGTAACTCAGGCACCCCGTCAGCAGCGCCGCAGGACGCCCCGCGTCGATAGGCGCCGTTTTCAGGGCGAAGTCCGTGAAAATACGCCGTTCACGGATCGCCTATGACAAAAGAATAGGGCGCTGGTCAGTTCAAGGGCAAATAATAGTTTATTAAGGATAAAGGATACCATAAGCTTTATATAATGTCAACTTTAAGGGTAACTCAAAATGGCGGCTATTAAAATTACCGATGAAATAACGGTTGGTGAAGGGTTTCCCCTTTTGATTATGGCGGGACCTTGTGTCGTCGAATCTTTAGCAATATGTGAACAGATCGCCGGTTTTTTGAAAGATGTGTGTGGTCGGCTTGAATTGCCTTATGTTTTTAAAGCCTCCTTTGACAAGGCCAATAGAACGAGTATTGATTCTTTCAGAGGGCCGGGAATAGAGCAAGGACTTGCAGTGCTTGAAAAAATTAAAAATAATGTTGGAGTGCCCGTGGTGACCGATATTCATGAACCCGGTCAGGCGGCAAAAGCCGCTGAAGTGGTCGATATCCTTCAAATACCGGCTTTTTTGTGCAGGCAGACCGATCTCGTGGTTGCCGCCGCAGAAACGAACCTGCCGATAAATGTAAAAAAGGGACAGTTTATGGCGCCGGAGGACATGAAACCCGTTATCGAGAAGGGGGCCGTCCGCGGCAACGGCAGCTTTATGCTGTGTGAAAGAGGGACATGTTTCGGTTACAATAATTTAATCGTGGATATGAGATCGATAGTTACGATGAAATCTTTGGGTAAACCGGTTATATTTGATATGACGCATTCGACGCAGAGACCCGGTGCTCTGGGTGGAAGCAGTGGGGGGGACAGCAAGTTGGCCTTGCCGTTGGGGAAAGCCGCCGTTGCCGCGGGAGCAGATGGTGTATTTCTTGAAACCCATCCGGAGCCCTCGAAAGCTCTTTCCGACGCCGCGACGATGCTGCGGCTTGATGCTGTAGAAAATGCACTTGTACAACTTAAAGCTGTCTTTTCCAGTGCCTAAATTTTTTTGGAATTGTGTGAAGAATTTCGTTCTTTGTTTCGACAATTTTTTTTAGGAGGACAAAAATGCAGAAGAGAGAATGGAAGAAAGCAAGCGGTGTATTCTGTGTCGTTTGCGCATACCTGATATTTACAAGCTGTCTGA
>JAGYMJ010000506.1 GCA_018400625.1 Planctomycetota bacterium | reverse complement strand
TCTTCGGATCGAGACGCCATTTGCAGTTATTCTCCCAGCTTGCGAGGTCCTTCACCGGGTGATCAAGGTATTCCGGCATGAAGCTGCTTCGGTGTTCCTTAAAAACCAGCAAATGACGGCCCGCGTGGTCCTGAATCACTTCATGCGGGCCGCGCTCTTCCACCACTTTCTCGGGGAATCGGGGCATGAATTCGGCTTCACACCACCCCAGACCTTTGAGGTTATGACGTCCGGGTGGGTCGAAATGGAAAAGTTCTGCCCGGGGCACATCATCCGGCATACCTTGTTCTTTCCATTTTTCAAGGCAATAGAAACCGAATTCACGCTGATAGAGGGGAGCGTCGGGTTTACAGGCATAGGCATCCCTTAATTTTATAGCTCCCGCCGACATGCGGTCCCGGGGGGGCAAAGCATGTATTGCGTTGTTCATTTCCGATTCAGGCGAAAATAATCGCTTAGAACTTAACCTGTGCCAGATAGATGGATGTTTTCTCTTCATGGGTGGAATAATAGCTGACCCACAGCATGTTTTCATGCCAGACAAGGCCCGCGTAGCTGGTATCTCCTCCGGAGGGCAGGCTCATCAGCTCGGTGATTGTGGTTCTCTCCGGATCGACCCGGCACAGGGACGTGCGCCTGGGCTCATCGTAGAGCCGCACCGCGGCGATGAATCGTCCGTCCGGAATACGTATCATGTGTGGTCCGCCGGCTCTTAGACCTGTATCATTCCACTTCCAGTCCGTGTAGGGCGGCTGCGACATCCCCAACAGCGCACTGTTGTCTTCTCCGTCACGCCGGAGCAGGCAACACGCCGTGTCATCTTCGAGGAAAAGGATCGAGGTTTCGGTGGGGAAACCGCCATGCGGCAGGGGATCGGCATGTTTTTGGAAGATTTTCCCGTCCGTGCTTTTATACAATCTCAGACGTCCTTTTTCACTTCTGCAGCCGTAACCCATGGAGTAAGCCACGCCCCTGTGCCAGGTTGTCCTCCAGAGCCAGAAATTGGGATCACCTATTTTATATTCTTCACTCCAGTTTGTTCCATCGGTGGAAAGCCAGACAACAGATTGCAGTATTCCCTCTTCTTTTGGTTTTTGCGACGCCGCGCCCGAAAGCATGAGTGCACCATCGGGAGTGATGGAAAACTTGGCGTCACGCAGATCACCCGTATCCGACGTAATCAATGAGGCCGATTCCCATTTTTGACCGTCTTCTGACCGTATCACGCGGAGTTTGCCGTCAGGTGATATATGATTCTCCCCCTCCCTGAAAGCGCAATACCATCTGTCCTTGAAACGAATAAGATCGGTAAACGCATTATGCGGCGCTTTGTCCCATACCCTTTGTACATGCTTTAATTCAGGTTGTCTTTCCAATTTTTCTTTTGCCATAGAACGCCTCCTTATTAATATGAGGAATTTTGCCCATACTCTTCAATGCAATAATGTCTTTAAGTATCAAAATGCCGGGTAAGTATTCAGTGAAGTACGTAGTTTTCTAAGCCCCCCGCACAGCAACGTTGGGGGCCCGAAACGTGATTCACTGAGGTACCAAGAAGCCAAAGCAATCTTTTGAAAAGAGAGATTGTTGAAGACTTGGTATGAATTTGTTATTATAGTATATTCAAAACATGTCTGCGATGCCAACAAAAAGCAAGAGAGTTGAATCTGTAATTTTTCAGGCGTCATAAGTCCTCAGTGAACCCCGTTGATTTGGGGTTCCTACCGCCGGGCTTGTCCCGGT
>JAGYMJ010000505.1 GCA_018400625.1 Planctomycetota bacterium | reverse complement strand
TGCGGCTGCGCTTCACGTTCTTCAGCTTCTTTTTCTTCCATCCATTCTTCATCAAGCTCTATCTCGGCTTCGGTATAAAGCTTTTGAATATAATCGTCCACGTGGTCACGCAGCATTAACTGTTTGATTTGCGGTTTCATCTCCTCAAAATCAGCATCTTCCGGCATCATCTGTTGGTATTGTTCAAAGACTTCTTTCATTTCTTCTTCCGGAATATCGACTTTTTCGACCACTTCTTTTTGCAGCAGAGCTTCCATGAGGGCGGATTGTTCAATTTCTTGCTCATCCAACTGGTCAGCCATCGGTGACTCCTTGAATTCATCCACCAGTTCCTTGTAAGCGTCAGACTCGTCTATCTTCAATTCTTCCGCCCTCTGAACCAGTAATTTCTGCTGGATCATGGATTCAAGCAAACGGTGCTGCCTGTGCTGCAATTGCTGTTGGTGCTGGACGGGGATCAAAGCAAATTCGTCGTAGAGGTCCTGAAGGATAATATCTTCACCTCCAACAGTGGCCAGAACATCTTCGGGTTCTCTGTCGGGGTCTTCGATATCGACTTCCTCCGGCTCGGGCATATCCTGCTGCAGTGCCTCCATATCGATATCCATTTCCATTTCCTCCTCTCCGTTCTCGTCCGGTTCCTGATCCGGAGCCGGCATTGCCGGCGCTTCTTCCGGTTCCGCCTGTTCAGGCGCCTCTTCAGTCCATGGTTGTTCTTCACGTTCTTCTATACCGAATTCTTCCCCCCCGTCTGGTTCCTGCGGCTGGCAACCTGTCAGTAATGCGACGGCTGCAAATCCTGAAAATACTCCTCCTGCTAACTGTTTAACGACTTTCTTTCTCTTAAAAATGGCTAAGCCTCCTATTGTAACAGTAAAAAAAGAAAAACCCGTCTAACTCTTAGCTTAGTATAAGAACAGAAAAGAATGTTCAATAATTATTTATTTTTCTTCAAAAAACGCTTTACAGCTAAAATCAAGGGGTCGCGGCTTTTAAAAATCTGATGCCGGGTCGGTATGTCGCTAAGGAAACCGCGCCCATAAGATTTGGTCACCAGACGTTTGTCGGTGACGACGACAATACCACGATCATTTCGGTGCCGAATCAGACGTCCAAAGCCTTGCCGGAAGTTGACGATTGCTTCCGGTAACGTATAATGTCTGAAAGGATCGATGCCATGGTCACGTAAATGCTGAATTCTTCCCTGAACTAACGGGTCTGTAAAAACATGGAACGGCAATTTTGTCAATACTAAGCAGCTCAGACTTTCGCCCAGCACATCGACACCTTCCCAGAAGCTCTGGGTTCCCAGCAGAACCGAGCCCACATTTTCCTTGAACAATTTGGTGAGTGTGGCCCTGCTTCCGTCGCGCCCCTGGGCCAGCAAAGGGACGTTTACGGACTCCAGCGGACTTTTAATCCTTTCATAAACCGTGTTGAGCAGTGAATAAGAGGTGAACAGCACCAGGGAACGGCCGGCCGTGCCGCGCAGCAAGTCAATCAGAAAAGAAGCGAGTTCCTCATCATAGGTCATATCACGTTGACCGCCTGCGTCGGGCAGGAAAGTTGGCACGCATAGCATGGCCTGGTGCTGGAAATCAAAGGGCGATCCGAAATCCGTGCAGAGCAGGCGTTCTTCATCCAGATGGTCGGCGCCTAATCGCTCTTTAATATAATCAAATTTGCGGTTGACTCTGAGCGTGGCCGATGTAAGGATAACGGACCGCATTTCATCGAAGAAAAAAGTGCGCATGAATTGGCCGATCTCCAGGGGGGCCGCCTGCAATCCGTAAAAATTACGTTTTCCCCTTTGGACCCGTTGAAGCCAATAGACATAGTTTTCATTCTCCCTTTTAAGGATAAACTCAAGATTTTCCATCGCCTCGGTCAGTCTGTTTTTTTGTCCCGACAAATCCTGAATAAATTCAGGTGCTTTGTCGAAAGTTTCCTCATGAGCCTCTACGCATTCGACCAGATTGTTTATCCGGCTTTGAAGCAATTTGCCGGATTCGATGAGCATCTCCGCCATATCACCGATTTCGCCTTCCGCCTTTATAGGCGGGCGGCATTCCTCCAGCATTATTCTGTACTCGTTCTGTTGGCGGTACTGGAAGGGTTCAGACAGTCTGTCGAAAAAATTTCTTGCCGTTTCTGCAAGCTCATCGGCAGCTTCGACGACTCCTCTTGCCATTTCCATTGACGTATCACGTGCAAGCGGGCCGGATTCCGGGAAATGTTTATTGATCATATTCATAAGGATTGATACCATGCCGCTGCCCGCGCCGTTTTTCTTCTGGTACCACAGACGGCGGCAGATACGGTAGAAGCTGAGGCTGTCTGAAACCACCGAAGCCGCCTCGGTTGCCACTTGTTCGATGTTGTGAGCTTCATCAAAGACTATGCACCTTTCCCTGGGCAGATACGGTTTGTCAAGAGTTACGTCCGCAAAGGCCAGGGCATGATTCACCACTATCAGGTCGGCGAGCTGGGCCAGTGTGCGGGCCTTCCTGATGAAACATTTGTTGTAGAACCGGCAGCTTCGCCCGGTACATTCATCGCCGGTTGCGGTGATCAAAGCCATCAGAGCCCCCGCCCGTCTCTGTTTCAGGAATCCGGAACATTCGGATATATCTCCGGTTTGAGTTGCCGCCGACCATGTGAGCACCGGCATGAGCGTTTCTGCGTCCGAGGGGTCGGAAAGCTCATTTTTATGATATTCGATAAGGTTAAGAAAACGTCTTAAACACAGATAGTTGCGTCTTCCTTTGAGCAGGGCGGTTTGAAATCGGCTCCCCAGCAGTTTTTTCAGGAAAGGGATGTCTTTTTCATATAATTGCTGCTGAAGATTTTTTGTGTTTGTTGATACAATAATTTTATCTTCATTTTGCCTCGCCCAGGCTATCGCCGGCAGAAGGTAAGCCATGGATTTTCCGGTGCCGGTGCCTGCTTCGCACATCAGGTGTTGGCCCTGATTCAATGCCTCACAGACAATTCCCGCCATTTCCATCTGTTCCTCACGCGGTTCGAAATGGGGAAGATGACGGCCAATGGCGCCGTCTTTTTTGAACATGGCGCGTATCTTGTCGGTGTCGAGCGGTTCGTCTTTCGGCTCCAATTCATTATATTGTTGTGCCTTTGTAAATATATGGGTATGGCTGTTAAATATATCACCGATATCCGGCGTTTCATTCTCGGAAGAAAGTTTGAAACCCAGGTTTTCATTGGTGATTCTTGTGAGCACATCCTCTAATTCGGCGTTGCTGGTGTGGGCAAGCTCGCACAGGGCTTTCAATACCTGGTGAGGTAAATGGCCGGCCTTCTCACAAAGTTTTTCCCAGACGGTGCGGGTAAGACGGGCCAGATCAAGCCCTCTGTGCATTTTAACAGGTTCAATTCCTAACCTGTCCGCCACCGCGGTCAGGGAAAAATCTGAAGACTCAGGAAAAATAATTTCCGCCAATTCCAGGCTGTCGAACAGCGGCCGCGGTGGGTGCAGGTGCAATTCTTGGAGGAAATCATTAAACATTGCAGCGTCATGCACCACGACGGGGCCGGTTTCAAGCTCTGAGAGCATTTTTCCCGTCACTTCCCTCGGCCCTTTTTTGCCGGCTACACGATCGTGGTTCAATCCCGTCAACTTCTGCGTGGTGAGGGGGATCTCGCCCGGATTGGCCAAAAATGTTTGATAATCAACCTCCTGTCCGCTTTCAATGCTGACAAAAGCCGTCTCCATAATGCTGTCGTTATGCGGGAGAGGGCCTGTTGTGATGAAAGAAATAAACTTTAGTTTTTTCTGTGGAATGGTCATTTTCTCCATTTTTTTTTAGACATGCTTAAAACGGACAGGCTCCCCAACCCTAAGTATTCAGAGAAATAGGTCGCTTTCTACCCCACCGTGCCCTTGTGACACGTGGTTCACTGATGAATTATCAATAAACCCGTCTGGAAACGATATTTTAGCCTGAATATCCTCTGTTCTCAAACGACATTTGAATTTGTCGTCCTGAGCCTTTACAATTCTATAAGGCTTTTTGATCTAAATTCAATCATTCTGTTCGGTGCAGCTTTATTTAAAACAGACGATGAGCCGTGCTGAAAAGGTTCATAACCAACTAAGGGTTCCAGCTTATGGCTAAGGAAGTGGCAATACATTATGGTGCGATGGGGGAGATGGACTATTTTACGGTTAAGGGTTTTACTTTAGCCCCTGGGGATCCTGTTATTATACGCACCAAACGCGGAGTGGAATGGGGGGTTGTGGTCGCACGGGTTAAGGTTAAAGACGTCCAGGCAAAGGGGGAAATACTGCGTAAGGCTGAATCCAAGGACTATGATACCTTAAAAGAAATTCAGGAAGTGAATGAAAAGGAGGAGTTTGAACGTTGTGAGAAGCTCATAGAGAAGCTGAATCTGCCCATGAAATTAATCAAGGCGGAGCACCTTTTTGGCGGGCATAAAATCATCTTCTTTTTCTTTGCAGAAAGTCGCGTTGATTTCCGTGCGCTTGTTAAAGAACTGGCGCAGCATTACAAGACCCGCATAGAGATGCGGCAGATCGGGGTTCGCGATGAAGCGCGGTTATTGGGCGAATATGGGCCATGCGGACGCAACCTGTGCTGTCATACTTTCTTGCGTGCGCTGAAGCCCGTCTCCATCAAATCGGCTAAAAACCAGAAATCGACTTTAGATCCGGCGAAAATCAGTGGATGCTGCGGACGGCTCAAGTGCTGTCTGCGGTTTGAAGAAGGAACCTACAAGGAGTTAAAAAAGCATCTCCCCCGACGGGGCAAAAAAGTTGATACGGCCAACGGGAAAGGTACCGTTATCTCCTATGATGTAATAGCACAGACGGTTAATGTGCGTTTTCCCGATAAGACAGAAAAAACGTTCAGTGTGAAGGAACTCAAGACGGAGTAAAATGGATATGCAAACTATTATTATCATTGCTTTCTCCCTTGCCTTTCTTTCTTCTCTTTTACTGACGGGTTTGATCAGAAAATTTGCACT
>JAGYMJ010000504.1 GCA_018400625.1 Planctomycetota bacterium | reverse complement strand
TTCCGAACAGCGTAATAGTGTGCTGGATCAGTATGGCGAAGATTTTACCGGTGAGGCCATGAAAGAACTGGAAAGAATTAAGGAAAGGGAACGCGAATTGGGCGAGAAAATGCGGGATTCCGTGCAGGACATCTCCCAACTTGGCGATCTCGACATATCCGACGCCGTTCAGGCGCGCGCTATCCAGGAACTTTTTGAAGGCGGGGAAGACATATCCGACCTCATGGAACAGAAAGCATTAGAAGATATCCCCCAAAGAACCAGCAATCTTGATGATTCACAAGTCGGGTTGGCGGAAGAAATAAAAAATCAACTCGAAATACTCGATATGAAACCCGTTGACATGCAATTTGTCAGAGAAGAATCCGAACACAAAAAAACTCCTATCCCGCTGCCCGAACTGCCGGATACGCTCAGGGACCTTTATGGAGAAATAGAAGAGCAACAGCAGCCTACCGAATTTGTTGATGACGAAACTATTGGCGGTGAAATATCAAGTTTTGATATGGAAGGAGAAACCGAACAAGTGTCCAGCGGTACCGAATCCGGAGTATCGGCAGAAGGCGTTACCGGACAGGAACAGCCCGAGGAAATGGGCGAACTGGAAGGACGTTCAGGATTCGGCCGGACAGGACGCGCAAGCGGTGAAGGGGTGGAGGATGTTGCCCATGATATACCGCA
This sequence comes from Planctomycetota bacterium, assembly GCA_018400625.1. Lineage (GTDB taxonomy): Bacteria > Planctomycetota > Brocadiia > SM23-32 > SM23-32 > PUMZ01. The sequence continues at coordinate 3,952 of JAGYMJ010000504.1, read as the reverse complement.
AGACAGTGTTGTTCCGCCCGAACGTGACACCGGCACTTCCCTCGAGGAAGGGATGGTGGAAGACCGAAGCACTGAAGCTGCCGCCGAAGCTACCGGACTGGGAAAAGAAACCGACGAATCGGTGGAATTTGGTATGGCGGGACATCTTCCTCCAGCCGTCTTGGACAGACTGCATGAGGTCGCCGGCCAACAGGCCGAACTCCGGAAAAATACCCGACATGTCTTAATGTCGCTCGAACGCCACAACCTGCCTACGGCTGATTTTAACCGCGTCCTCCAGGCCCTTGAAAGGATAAAAAAAGCTTCTGAAAAGGGGGATATGGAAGAATTCAGGGTCGCTTACGACGAAGCACTGAACAGTATGGCCAGGGCTGAAGAGACTATTGGGCAAGAAATTGGACTGCAGCACCTTAAAGACCGATCCGCTGCCATTGAAGGCGGCCGGGGAACCGCCGCCGAACATGCGCTCCCTGAAGGGTATGAGGACCTGATTTCCGAATACTTCAAAGCTTTGGCGGGAGAAGAGAATTAACTGACAAAACAAGTCCCCAGTCAACCCCGCAGCATCCCCACCGTGCCTTGTGCCGGTGGGGATGCTGCACAAGGTGCGATAGAATGCCACGTGGTTCACTGAATATTCAAGAAAAACACTCAAAGGAGAACAATGCATTGTCTCTAAATATCATCCCCCAAATTCTACCCACAGAAAACAAAAACTCCTGTGCCTGGCTGTACATGACCATGCTTGTTTTACTTTTGGCCACGGCTTCCCCTGCCGCTGCATCAGCAGAGTATAACATCTCCGGGCCTACTCTACCCCATAACGACATTTCGCTGGAAGGTGCAAAAATCTCTTACACGCTCGCAGTGCCTTTGAAAAACGATGGGCAAACACCAAAATCGCCCGTGGCTGCCGTCAATGTTTGGCCCGGAGGGTTGGATATTGATGGCCTGAAACCGGTAGTTTTTTCTGAAAATGGCATCCAGCGCGGAACCTCCATTTTATGGGGGAGATCCGATGAGCCTATCCGGATCGTTTTTGACACCAGCGCGAAAGTAACCGCTGATGAAGAAACGGCAAACGACTATGCCCATTATTTCCTCTACCTCTGGGAAAAAGATCAAGCACCCGATACGGTGGAATGGGAACGTAAAAACGGACTGACGCTTGAGACAAAAAACTTTTCTGAAGAGTATGCAAAGACATTCGATCATTCGGATTTGAATGCGTTTATCGATCTCTGGAACCAGAGACGTGATTTTGACGGCCGCAGCCTCATAGATAAAGTCCAATATGAATATCACCTCCACCGTGGATATGATCCCGCACCCAAAGAATACCTCCCGAATATGGGCGCGCCGCTCTCTCTGAATCGATACACGGGATACTTTGAAGTCGAAGAGGCGGATAAATCAAAGATTGACGATTTTAAGGAAGAAGGAAAAAAACTGGAGGGAAAAAGAGAAGAGCTTGAATCTGAACTGGTCGAATTAAACCAGGCAGTGGAAAAAGCTGAAAAAGAACTGAAAGAAGCGCAAGCCAGAGGTAATCAGGGCATCATCAGCAATAAAAAAACGGCTCTCGAAGAGTGGCGCTACCGGCGGGATAAACTGGAAAAACGCGATCTGTTCGATGCAAAACAACGTAAGGAGTATCTCGAAGCAGCGATCTCTGAGATTCAACACAATACGCACACCTTTTTAGTGGGTTCCGACGGCGCTTCCTGGCTGCTGATCGATGAAAAGCCTTTAGTCAATTGGAAACATGATGAGAAACTTTCTGAAAGAGGTGATCTCTACTACGGATTCAATGAAGGCGCTATAAATCTGGAACCCGGCATATATAAGATCGATTACCTTTATGCCGCCACTGGAAGGGACTATATGGCGCTTCTGCTCTGGAGAAGGCCCGCACAGGAAAGCGCCACCTTAATGGAGAACGAAATGTTCACCAATGTAGTAGATGCTGAAGTAAAAAGCGCTTGCATGCCGGACGGCCGACGCCCGATTGCCTGGGAAATGGCGCAAGACAGCCGCATAGAGGGTGTGCCCGATTTTGTTTTCGCCAACTTCAAAGTGCCTGAAAACTTAAATATTAAAGACGAGGGGGACGGAGAACTCTCTTTTCGGTGGGACTTTGGCGACGGAGGAACGGCTGCAGGAAAAAAGGTTAAACATCTTTTTCTGCAGACTGGCTACTACGATGTGAGCCTTGAAGCCCGGCAAAATGAAGGGAGTGAAAAGGAAGTCCTCTGGAAAATAAAACAGCCCGTTTATGTGCATGTACCGTTCGATCTGCTGCATTATGCAGATTTCAGAAGCCTTGAGAAAGCCATAATAGATAAAAATCTCAACAATTACCCCGTGAGCCACATAATAAATGCTTTGAAGGCCGTGGAAGAAATTGATCCGGATCGATCAGCTTTTCCGGATTGGCGCCGGCACGTGATCTCTTCGATGAGCGAGAGGGCGGAAGAAATGGCAAAAGAAGCACCGCTATGGGCAATTAAGGCCGGAGATATCGCCCAGTGCCCAACTTTAAACCTTTATTCCGAAGCTCTTATTCTTTACCAGGCGGCCGGCATTTCATTGCCGGAACACTCGCCCGAATGGCATATGGCCCGACTTCGGGAAGCCCGACTTTTTCTGTTAACTGAGGGCAAGGGAGATGAAGTATTGGAAATGCTGAAAGGTATCGAAAAGCACCGCACCCCGGTAGCTGAAAAAAGTCTTATCGGCTGGTGGACGCTTAGTGATTTGGAACAGGATACTTTAATAATGAAGGATAGCAGCAGGAATGGACTCCCGGGCCGCATTTCCGATTGGTCCGGCAAAGAAATTGTCAATGATGATCTGGCCAGGGTCGTCAATTTCAAAGGGGATACCAGCCCCATAAAATGGGCAATAAGCGAAAGTTTATGCTGCCCTTCTGTAACAATAAGCCTCCGTATTAAACCTTCCAGCCGTCAGAGCGGGCGTCAATATATTATGAGCAGCGATGAATTGACTATTTATCTGGATAATGGAAAACCCGTCGTTAAATGCGACAGAGACAGGTTTGAAGAAAGCTCGGATCAAAAACTGGAACCTGAACGCTGGTATAATCTTATCTTTGTCAGAGAAGCAGGACGAAGCGTACGCCTTTATGTGGACGGCAAAAGTGAAATTGAATACTTTATCCTCGATTCAGACCCTTATATCGATACCTTATACGTGGGAGCTTCCCAGGATGCAGATTACGGATTGCATGCGAAGGTCTCCGATGTACGTCTGTATAATGAAGCCCTGTCAAAAGATGCTGTTATCAGCCTTTTAATCGACGACGACTGGAACAGCACATGGACAATGGCTCTTATGGCCGCCGGGCATGGGGATTCTGCTGTAACGTTTGCAGAAAAATGGAAAAGAAAGCTTGAAAGGGCTCTCCCACCAAAAGACATGAAACATACTGCCGCTTTACGGCGGGCCGCCTCTTTAATTCGACGCGGTTCTGATTCCGAACTGCTTTCCGCTATGGAAATCTTACAGGAACTGCTCAAAAAAAATCCTTCACAACTCGTATCAGCATCCTTTAACATAATGATGATCGATATGTATAACGGGCGCGGCGCACATCAAATCGCATTCCAACAGGCTGAACGGGTCCTCAAACTCGACCTGAACCCTACGCTTGAGGCCGAAATAATGGCGCGCCGAATCGAAGCTTTATGCGGACTGGAGGATTTGGAAAAGGCAAATTTGGCATTTCAAGAGCTGGTGGGAAAATATCCCTACAGTGAAGGAGTTCGTCAAGCTCGAAGCGCACTGGAAAAACTTGAAAAAGACGGCTGACACATTTCAAATTCAACTTTGCACTTTGATATGAAGTCGTGTTATACTACATTATAAGTACTCAGTGAGCCCTTTAGCTTCCCCACCGTGCCTTGTGCCGGTGGAATGAAGATCAAGCGCT
>JAGYMJ010000503.1 GCA_018400625.1 Planctomycetota bacterium | reverse complement strand
CCGTCTTCGTTCAGCGGCGAACATTGTCTCGTCGCCGATAGAAAGCGAAGCACTGGCGGAACCCCTTATAAAACGCATGGCCAGAACATTACGTCCCTCCTTCAGTTCGACTTGCACCCTGCTGTCAAGTATGGAAAAGCGCCCACTCGGGTTGCCTGCCTGCAGCGTATCGAAAAAAGGCTCGCCGTTCATCCAGCACTCGATCCACCAATCCGCACCTATACCGAGCGTGGCCGTCCGCTCAACAGGCGAATGGAGTTCGGCAAAAACATATCCCGCACCGCCCTTTTCTTCACCGATGTACTGCTCCAGATCGATACGCTCACCCGGATTCCAGTCCACATGTTCGGGTTCAAGGTTCAGAGAGGGCAGGGCATCCGTACCTTCAATCGGCATTCTTTCCGGTATCGCTGCCAGAGCATCCGCGTCAATGTCGGGGTAATCCCGATCCAAAGGGGCAAAAACGATGAGATTCTCCGACCATGTGAGTTCGGAACTGTTACCGTGCGTATGAGCAGAGAGTGCAATTAAAAAGGTCAGTGAAACGCCTGCAAATAATGCAGAGGCCATAACAATTTGTTTTCTCTTCATATATAAACCTCTAAATCAAGAAACTATCTGCATACCCCTACGAGCCGGTTTTTTAACCGGTCGGCTAGTCCCACAGCAAGCGGGTAATCAGTAATCGGTGATCGGTAATCAGTGCCAAAGAACGTCTGACGGCGATTTCGGGAGATGACTGTTTTCACTTCAAATGACGAAAACCTCCACGACGGAATTCTTGTAAGCCGTTGCTTGGAAACCGATTACTGAATACTGATGACCGAATACGTTTATTCTGGGGCGGTACACTCTATTACGAGATTGAGTTAAAATATCTGATTCTCAAAGCTTATTATTAATCAAACATGGTAAAGAAGCGACTTATTCATTCTTTAAGGGCAAGTTTTTTCTGCCTTATTTTTATTCTTTCATATTCCACCGTTTTGGGTGATGAAAAGGGAGAGGCTGTATCAGGAAATGATGTTCGTCCGGAAACGGAAATGAAGGAAGCGGAAGAGGGGGAAAAAGAGGAAACAACGCAGAATGAATCAGAGGTCGCGGAACTCTACAAGAGCGCTTTCAAAAAAAACATAAAATTGTCGGAAAGGAAAGCCCTTTTAAAAAGCGTAATCAATAAACACCCCCATACCGGTTGGGCCGAAGATGCAATGTGGATTCTTTCCCGAATGGCCCGGATGAAGGGGCAGAAAACGCGATCGGTTTTATGGCTCAGAAATCTGGTGGAAAAATATCCCAACCCCTCCCTTGAAAAGTTCACCATGTCCTCCCCCCTTTTCAGAACCTCGCGCATCCCCAGAATTCTCTTCCTCGTGGAAACACATGGCCGGCGTTATGCGCATACGAATGAAGGCGGGCGTGTTTATGCCTTCAATCCACTTCCGTTTTCCATATATGAGGAACTGGGCCAAGCTTATGGAAGCTTCGGGTTTTATGAACTTGCGGAGGAAATGTACAGGAAAGCTTTGAAAGAACTCCCGCCAGTCGAAATATTACAAAACATGATACGTGAGAGAATAGACGCGGTTCAGATAACAGATCCGGAAGATAAACAATAATTATCCCGGAGTGGATGCCCAGAACAAAACCGGCCGGAGTAGCGGGAAAGTCCACCGCTGCCGGTCGCTTGCGTCCTTTTTCTGAGACGGCGTAAATAGTTCACCGTGATCTGTGCAAGCACGGGCGCCGGCAGCGGTTACCAGCGCAGTAAACGCCCAATGCACCGGGCGCGGCCGGCGGGCTTGCGTTGGAGAGATGTCCGCCTTTCCAACCGCTCCCAGCGCCCCGCTATCCGGCGGAAACCGATAAATTTCCATTGCGCATCGTTCAGTTCCAGCGCGGAGCGCTGGTAGCGGGAGCCCACCGCTTTTCTTCTTACAGGCTGTTTTCCCCCCCCCAAAAACGCCTATAAGCCCCTTATCAAAGGGTCATATGGTTGTATATGTCAAAATCATAAAGACTTGCTATGGTGACACCACAAGTTCA
>JAGYMJ010000502.1 GCA_018400625.1 Planctomycetota bacterium | reverse complement strand
ACCGCTCCACCGGGACAAGCCCGGCGGTAACGTGTTTCACTGAATATCTACCCCTACTCTCCTGGCATCCATTGTGTTCTGTGCGACATCCCCACCGGCATAAGGCACGGTGGGGAGACTACGGGGTTCACTATGTAACCTGTTCTCTTCAATTCAATTCAGCCTTTCGATGCATGCCACAGATACCCACCCGACAGCGGAATCAAATATTCGGGCTGACCGATGCTAAATCCCCGGCTGCTCACCGCCGGCGGCATCAAGATACTCTTCGACTTTCTCCGCGCAGCTTATCCCGTCGGCGATCGCATGAACGACCAGCCCGGCGCCGCGCCACATGTCCCCTGAAACAAAGACGCCGGGACGGCTTGTCATCCAGTCGGCATCCCGTTTAAGGAAACCCCGACCGTCACGTTCGAGCTCCAGTCCCTCGACCAATGTACACTCCGCCGGTCCCTTAAATCCCATGGCCAACAGGACGAGTTCGGCCTTTATAGTCCACTCAGAGCCTTCCAAATCATGCGGTACCGACCGCCCACTGTCTTCATCGCTAACCCATTCCACTTCCCTGCACTTCAGAGCTTTCACATGACCTCTTCCGTCGTCAAGGAATTCTTTTGTCGAGACCGACCAGTATCTTTGAGCCCCTTCCTCGTGGCTGCTTGACGAGCGCAGACGCCTGGGCCAGAGCGGCCAGGGTGTTTCCGGCGCCCGTTCCAAGGGCGGTTGGGGCAGAATCTCGAGCTGGGTCACGGACAGCGCGCCCTGACGGTTGGCCGTCCCTATGCAGTCACTGCCGGTATCACCTCCGCCTATTACAACCACATTTTTCCCTTTGGCGGTGATCTGCTCACCGGTAAGAGTTTCACCGGCAATCCGCTTATTCTGCTGCGTAAGGAAGTCCATCGCCATATTTATGCCTTTGAGTTCACGTCCGGGCACATCCAGATCGCGGGGGGTGCGGGCCCCGCCGGCGATAACTATTGCATCATACCGGCCTTTCAGGTAACGCTGCGAGACATCTTCTCCACCTTCAACGCCGCATTCAAAGACGACACCTTCTGTTTCCATCAAATCCAGACGTCGGTCAACAACCCATTTTTCCAATTTGAAATCGGGTATGCCGTAGCGCAGGATACCGCCCGGGCGCACATCCGTCTCGTAAACGGTCACATGAAAGCCGGCTTGATTAAGAACTTCGGCGCATGAGAGCCCGGCCGGGCCGGAACCGAGAACGGCGATTTTTTCTTTTCTTCGCCTGTCGGGTATCCGCGGTTCGACATATCGGCTGTTCCAACCCTGATCGCTTATGGCCCGTTCTATCTTGCAGATGCTCACGGGATCATCGTTGATGCCGAGCACGCATGCACTTTCGCAGGGGGCGGGGCAGACGCGCCCGGTGAATTCCGGGAAACAGTTTGTGCTATGGAGTATTTCAAGAGCTTCCCGCCATTTGCCTTCGAAGACAAGCGAGTTGAACTCGGGCATGATGTTGTTCAGCGGACAGCCGCTCTTTGCCATATGGCAGAACGGCACCCCGCAATCCATGCATCGCGCGGCCTGGCACCTGATGGTCTCCTCATCAAGCGGCAGTTCAACTGACCGGTAATCTTTAAGACGCTCCTCGACA
>JAGYMJ010000501.1 GCA_018400625.1 Planctomycetota bacterium | reverse complement strand
CCGCTCCACCGGGACAAGCCCGGCGGTAACGTGTTTCACTGAATATTTACGCTTAATTAGCCGTGAATTATTGCCCCCACCGATGGAGGGCTTGGTGGTGCATTGCTTACGTAGTAATGATTCACTTGCTCCACCGGCACAAGGCGCGGTGGGGATGCTACGGGTTCACAGAGGACTTACCGCCATTTCTATTGGGTTCCGTCTGAGAATCGAGCAGGCATTTGAGATCGTTGATTTTCTTTTTTATAGATTTCGTATCAAACATATAATCAAATGCTTCGCCGTGAAAACCGAGGCGAGAATCGTTTTCCACCAGCGGGAGGACTGCCTCCAGATTCGCAAGTTCGTCACAAACTATATCCTGAAAAGGAGCGAAGTTTTGGGGAGACCATTGTTTTCTGAGTCTGTAAGCCCGATAAATATTCCGTCCACTTCTGAAAACATGGAAGCAGCATCCGGCGCTGGAAAGTTCTTCTTTTTTTTGCTCACCTGAAACATTAAAAAGTGCTTTTCCCAACAATTTTACTCCTTCATACCATTCTCCCTGAAGCCGTCCAAGTCCCTCTATTACCTCATCCAAAGAAAAATCATTAAGTGAGGCTTCAAGGCAATCTCCGCGATTGCTCTCTTTCACCCATGACCCGCCGACAGGGCGAGAACCTATCGGCCCCGGTTGTATTGGATAGGCCAGGGCATAGTTCAAAGGGCTGCTATAGAGAAACGACGTCGCAAAAGGATAAGATTCCATAGCAAGGGCAAACTGTTCCCAGGCGCTGACAGCCTGCTCTGCATCACAGCCGGGAAAGTATTCGGAAGCAAATTCCACGAGCTGAACTCGGGGCGGCGCCGCGCTCTCGTTGGTCAGGAAACGATTAAAAGCCACCGCATTGGCGGTTCGCATATTGCCAAAATTCCAGCATCCCATAAATCCATCAAGTTTGTTTTCTCGTAAAAACTGAGCTTTTCGCTGAATACTGGTCAGTAACGGCAGGTTGGGAACGGTGGTCAGCTCATGTGTGGTTCCCAGTTGTAATTTTGCCATGACTTTCAGGCCGCATTCCCGGGCCGATTTAACGGCCTTGCGGAAGCGCGGCGAGGGGCCTGGATACGACAGAGAATACTCATCAACAGGTCTGGCTCTGCCGAGAATTTTTTTCGAACCGCCGCGTTCGAAATCGGCCATCATTATCACATCAGGGGGCAGCCGGTTGATAATATCATGACCTGGATCGGGCGTGTAGTTAACCCAGCTCCAGTTCCAGGCGATGATATCCCACTCATCGGAAATATTTCTTACCCCGTCATGCACACTTTGGATAATTTCAACAACGATATCGGTCGGGTTCCGTTCCTTGCACCGCGGACAATCGATATCAACCCGACTATATCGGCCATATTGATCGGCCACCCAACCTCCCCGCGCCCAGCAATGGGAAGGATGTTCGCTGGCGGTGATTAAAATAATACCCCCCAGATCCGGCAGCGCCCGGGCAAGATCGGAAGCAGCCGTACGCAGGTAATCTTTCACCTTTCGTGTCGAAGTACAAAGACTGCGAATAACCGCCTGTTCGCCTCCGCCGCCGGTATGGTTCGTGCTGCCGGCCGCTTCAGGATGATATCGCCAAAAACGATTTCTATCATCAATTCCCCTTGGCGGCTGCATATAGATATAGACCTTCAGGCCATATTTATTGGCCCGGTGGATCAATCGTTTCATCTTTTTTACATGTAATTCCGCCCGGGCGCCCAGTTCAGGAAAAATCTCCTGGCACGTTATGTTGCGCAGCAGCCCATGCACCCAGATGGCATTAAAACCGGACTCAGCGATCCCGGCCAGTTCGGAGTCGCTATAAGCTTTCTCAGCCGTTAAAGTTTCATCCTCCGCATCATCGCGAACAGTTTCGGGCGCCAACGTGCCATGCCCTCCAAAACGTGTATGGGGGGAACGCCATATTCTGAGCATATCCGTTTCCATTCAACTGTCTCCCTTTATTGCATTTTTATTCTTTCCGGTACTGGTAATGGTGGTCAGGGTATCGGTAGTGAAGAAAAAAGATTATTATAACATGACATGTTTCGTAAGTTCTCAGTGAACCCCGTTGCCTCATCACCACCGTGCCCTGTGCCTGCCTGTGCGTCGCACGCAGACA
>JAGYMJ010000500.1 GCA_018400625.1 Planctomycetota bacterium | reverse complement strand
CCCAGCCCGGCCCCTCCAGCGCTTGCGCTTATAGTTTGAAATGAACGATAGATGACAGTGCAAGCGCTGGAAGGGCCGGGCTGGGCGGAGACACGGCGGAGCGTGTTGTTTATGCCCGCTGTAGCTAATAATCTTCATTTCACCGGCACAGGGCACGGTGGGGAAACTACGTGGTTTACTGAATATTTACCCGTGCTGTTGCACCTCGGCTGATGACTCCTTTTCGATTTTTCTGCGACAACCGTTCATCAGCGGAGGTAATATCATGTTGTATGGTCTTTTAATCATAGTTGCGGCGGGCTTTATCGCCGGCGAAGCTGCCGGAAAGCTGGGCTTTCCCAAACTCATCGGTATGCTGCTGGCCGGCGTTCTCCTCGGACCCCATATCCTGGATGTCCTTCCACAGGAGATACTCGCCATCTCCGAAGAAATCCGCCTTTTCGCCCTGCTTATTATACTCCTGAAGGCAGGACTCGGGCTCGATAAAGAAAAACTGCTGAGCCAGGGTACTGTGGCGCTCCGGCTGGGGTTTCTGCCTGCCGTTATCGAAGCAACAGTCGTAGCATTAGCTGCCCGCTGGCTGCTGGGCTGGGATTGGCTTATCTGCTGGCTTCTTGGATGGATAATATGTGCGGCTTCTCCGGCGGTTATAGTTCCTCTCATGCTTCGGCTCAAAGCCGAGGGCTGGGGCGTTAAAAAGGGAATACCCGATCTGATCCTGGCCGGCGGCACAGCAAGCGATGCCACGGCCGTCACCATGTTCGGAATTTTTCTGAGCTGGATTCTGGGCGAGATGGGACAGAGCGTATCGGTTCAGGTCATCAGCATACCGGTCCATGTGATCCTGGGCATACTGCTGGGCTATCTGGCAGGCAAAATGGCGCATTATCTCCTGCATCGGATACAGCTTGCCGAAGACATTGTCCATGATCTGATAATCAGCCTCGGCTTCGGATTACTGCTTGTTCTCGGCGATAATTACCTCCCTTACTCCAGTTTCCTTGCCGTCATGGTTATGGGCTTCACGCTGCTGGAAACCGATGCCGTACTGGCAAGGCGTCTGCGCGTGGAACTTAAAAAAATCTGGATAATCGGTGAAATCTTTCTGTTCGTTCTCATCGGAGCCGCGGTCAACATAACGGTTGCCGCCGACGCCGGATTAAAAGGGCTTGCCATTATCGGTATAGGGTTGGTTGCAGGCAGGTGGTTAGGTGTTTTTGCTTCGACATGGGGATCAAACATCAAAATCAGGGAGCGTGTATTCATGGTTGTAGGCGATATGGCCAAAGCCACGGTTCAGGCGGCCATAGCTGGGATACCACTGGCTATGGGAATTCCTCAAGGAGAATACATACTTGCGATTGCAGTGCTTGCTATTCTTATCTCTGCACCGATAGGTGCCTTCGGCACTACCTTTCTTGCTCCCAGAATGCTCGAGAAAGGAGAAGTCGATCCGACGAAAGTGACAGTGAAGAGTCATTACAAATTTCTGGTTGCGATGGATAGGTCCCCGGCATCGCAGAGAGCTCTCAAGGAAGCAGCCCGCATCGCCCGGCAGTCCGACGGAGAGCTTATCATCCTTCATGCTTTTTTTGAAAACGAAATAAAATTGAGCAAAGAAGAGATTGAGAAGGAACTTGAAGTCGCCCGAGACGTAGCGCACGAACTGATCATTGTCGAGGGCAACCCCGCCGAAATGATCGTTGAGACCGCCAGGAAGGAAGGGGCGGATTATATCTACATGGGCAGGAAAGGCCTGGACTCACAGAAAAAAACAAAAATCGGCGATACCGCTGGAATTGTCCTTTCCCACTCCGAAATCCCTGCAGTTCTGATTTAACCCCATTCTTTTAATGCTTAACATTACGATCATGTCCCAACTGAAAAATGGCAACAAAATCTAACGGTTACAGCCCCCTTCCAACCCACAATGGGCATCCGGGGGAAAAGCTTTCTAACCCGAAAATCTCACCAATTGTCGGCTTTTAACCAGGACGACTCATCACCCCCGGCTTTCCGGGTTTAGAACGGGAAATCTCCCTCAAATTCCGTTTCCTGCGCTTTTTCCCCTTTTCGGGGTTCTTCGGCAATAACGTGAACTTTATTGCCCTCCACATAAATCGCTTTATACGGCTGGGAGGGGCAGGCATGTTCACAGGCGCCGCAGCCAATGCATATGTCCTCTTCAACTTCCGGAATTCGTATGTCATTTTTATGGGGTACCATCCTTACGGCCCCGGTAGGACAATGCTCTGCACATGCGCCGCAGTCTGTCCCTTCTGCAATAATTATACAATTCTCTTTCACGAATTTTGCTTTACCTATCTGAGTCCGTTTTTTGTCTGCTGTTGGCACGGGAAGTAGAGCTCCCGTGGGACATATTTCCATGCAGCGCGTACATTCATAGTTGCAGTAGCCGGCATTGAAATCCAATCGGACGCGCATAAAGTTTTGCCAGCCTAATTCGTTCTGCGCCGGCTGTATAACACCGGTGGGACAGGCGTTGACACACAAATGACATCCCGTGCATTTTGATGCAAACTCTTTGATTTCCCCCGAACCCGGCGGAGTAACGTAATGCCTTCTTCTTATTCTAAAACCCGATTCCGACCTGGTTTCCCGGCCCACCTCATCCGTCCCCGCCCGGGCCAGCAATATTCCGCCGAGCATTGAACTTAAGGCTTTTCTGCGGCTGGAGGAGTCCGGTTTCACACCCTCCACCTTTCTCGAAAGTTTTTTCCCGGGAGAATAATCTATGGCTTTAAACTGACAAGAGGTGACGCAGTTGAAACATAATATGCATCGCGAATGGTCAATCGTCAGGTTTTCAAGGTCCAGACATTCCGCTTTACATGCCTCTTCGCATGCCCCGCATTTTCTGCAGTCATGCGGGTTAATTCGCATTTTAAAAATTGATAGCCGCGAAAAATAACCGAGCAAAGTGCCTACCGGGCAGATTGTGTTGCAGTAAAGCCTTCCATGAGAAATCGTGAGGAGAACGATCAGGGTGAGGAAGAGGATCGAGATCAGGTAAATGGACAAGCCCAGCGGGTAAAAGCTTAAATGACTGAAACTGTATATGTCTATGCTCTGTAACAGGGATGCCACTAAATTGTTTGCCGCGAGAACGACGGGGCGTAAGAGACCGGAGAAAATCCTTCCAAAAATGCTGTAAGGATCTACGCATTTTCAGAGACTGCGCTCTGAAAATGGGGCGCCTGTCGGCGCAGTACTTTTTAACGTCTTCAGGTGAATCTGGCGTTCGCATTTTTCGTTTCCTTTTTCGGCCCTCCACGTGCGGCGGCTACGAGAGGACCGAAAAAGGGACAAAAAATGCTTTTACCGATTGCAGACAAAACGACTAAAAGACGTACAGACATAAGAAAAAACTTTTGAAAAAGTCTTTTCTTATAATCTTTTTCAAACCTTATAGAATTTTTATGGTACCTAAGATTTTCTTTTATTTCAAACGCTTTTTTGCTATATTAACTCTTCTGATAGGGCTTCATACAAAAGCATCTATATCCAGGAGGTATCATAATGTCTGATTCATTTACAAATTACTATTCTGACTATCTTGACGCAACTTACGATTGTGTAGATCGTATCGTACTGAACGCTTACTCTACTTTGGCCTGTTCAGTGGGCGGCTTTCGCAAATGGTGGCGGCAACTGAAAGGCACGGATGATGATTTAAATAACACCAGTATTAAGCGATTTGCAAAATATATGGGACGACGTATTTGTGCATACGCTAAGAAAAACCGCGTACCGATAATACACTGCAAAGCCGGTCAACGCAAACATGAAATAGCCGAGCAATATATTCCCAAAGACCCTGAATTTACCGGATTGTTTTTGATAATAGGTTCTTGTGCTCCTAATTCCGTGTATAACATTGATCGCTCTAAAGAAAGCGGAAAAATTACCAATATCGCTAAGAAAAAACCTATGCCATACGTCAAGCATTACTCGTTTCACATCATCGACCCCGAGTGGGGTCACATTACGATCAAGCTGTGTGGACATCCACCGTTTAATGCGCAGATTATACTCAATGGACATGAATATGTAGAGCGCAAAGCAATAGAAGAAGGCGTCGTTTTTACCAAAGAAGGGAACTGTTTTACCGATATTGACAACGCTCGCCACCTCGGACTTGTCGCAGAGACCTCGTCCGAAAGGGCCATAGGGCGCTTGGCCGGGGTGTGTGAGCGTTGGATATATTCGACCTGTTTGTGTTTCGCCCTTACTCTTGAGGAACAGGAGAGGAGCGGTTTTCGGTATCAATATTCTGTTTACCAAGCCGAATACAGCCGCAATCTTCTCTTTACCAGAGGCAAAGTGTTGGATCAGGTTTTCAAAGGCCTGGTAGCTCACAGTTGGCCCTTCATGGACATCAATAGGGTGAAAACAATCTTCGGCTACAAGAAGCGTCCCGCTCATAAAAGAAGCAGAAAGAGCAGACCGCGCTTGGAGATGGTGATCGAGAGACCTGTGTATGACATGACGGTCTTTAAGCTTCATTTTGGCGCCTTCACCGTCAAGTTCTATACCAAAGGCGAGCACGTTCTCCGAGCAGAGGCTGTTCTTCACAATGCCAGAGCTTTGAATTGCAGACGTTCGGTTGGATATTTTCCCGAGCTCATCAACAAACTGAAAAATATCCTTGATAATGTTATGGAAGCGGTTAATTGTATTGATGTTTCCTGGATTGACGATGGGAGTTTTGATCAGCTTTCCACCCCAAGCTCTGTTGGTAAAAGTAGAGTTGCCGGTGTCAATCTCAACAAAGAGCGCATCAGAACGGTTATGGGGGCGATAGTTAACCTTGCTCCTAATCCACGTGGATTTACTGCATCTGAACTTGCTCATGCAGTAAACAAATATGAATCTGAGCAATGTCTGGATTACACCGCGGGGAAAGCCTCGTATGATTTGAGAAAGTTTCGCGGCAAAAACCTTGTTCGTAAAATCAAAAATTCCAGAAGGTACAAGCCCACTCAGAAGGGGCTTCGGGCAATGGTTGCTATTTTGACATTGCGGGAGCAGGTAATAAAACCTATCCTGGCCGCAACAGAAAAGCCAACTCGAAGGCAAAAACCCCAGAATCAACACCCTGTTAACCATCATTATCATAATATTCAACTAGAAATGAAAGAATTATTCAATACAATAGGCTTAGCAGCCTGAAAAAACAAAAAATTCGTACATCCTCATTTTGTTAACGATGTACGGCAACTAAGCGCCTAATGTCTTATACAACTCTTCTGCGATAGGCAACATATTTCTATAAAAAGGAGGCAATATGATGAACAATGCATTCTCTATCCGACGTTCAAAAGTGTTTATTACCGTTTTTCTGACGGCATTTGTAATCATCTCATTGACGGCAGTCGCTCCCGGTGCTCCACCAGAAGATAATGAAACGCTGCAGATAGGATGGGCGTCCGTGGACTTAACCCCGGATGCACCGGTCTTCATCACGGGGCAGCGCTATGCCCGTATTTCGGAGGGCGTGATGGACCCCATCACAGCGACGGCGCTGGCGCTTGAGTCGCGTTTTGGCAATGGAGTGATCATGGTAAGCTGCGATCTTATCAGTATCCCCGACGAAATCAGGGGCGGTGATTTCAGAGGACGGGTGCGGGAACTGGTTGCGGAGGCGCTGCCTGAAGAAAAGACCCCCAAGGTCGTCCTCTTCGCTACCCATACCCATGCCGGACCGGAGGTGCGCGACAGAACCGGTTTGGAAGAACGGCTCCGTGAGGGACAAAAAGAACAATGGGCCGATAAGCTCGACACCGTCATGCAGCCACGGGAATACATCGATTTTGCGACCGAACGCATCGCCGGAGCGGCCGTGGAAGCCTGGCGGGCACGCCAACCGGGCGGTGTCAGCTTCGGATTGAGTCATGCTGTCGTAGGTCACAATCGCATAATGACATACGACGACGGCAGAAGCCGGATGTACGGATCGCCCGATCGCCCGAATTTCAGCCATGTGGAGGGATGGGAAGATCATTCGGTCAACCTGCTTTACACATGGAGCAAGAACGGTGAACTGACAGGCGTGCTCATCAACCTGGCGTCGCCTTCACAACATGATGAGAACAGCTTGAGGCTCAGCGCCGACTTCTGGCACGAGACGCGGGTTGAACTGCGCCGGCACCTGGGAGACGAGCTGCATGTCCTGCCCCAGTGCTCCGCGGCCGGCGATCAGTCGGAGCGGGTGATGATCCACCGAAGGGCCGAGAGACGCATGGAAAGGTTGACGGGCGAGGGGCGACGTGAACGCATAGCGCGTCGGATCACTCATGGCGTTCTGGACATACTTCCGTATATGGAGGAAAATATCGAGTGGAACCCGCTGTTTGCGCATGCAAAGCAGAAAGTCGAAATGACCACCCGTGAAGAGAGGGAGGACGGTGGCGGCCTGCCGATTGAGGTCTATGTGCTGCGGCTCGGCGATATGGCCTTTGCGACCAATCCTTTCGAACTCTATCTGGACTTTGGTGTGCGAATTCAGGAACGCAGCAAAGCCGTTCAGACCTTTATCGTCCAGCTTGCCGGGTCCGGCTCCTATCTCGCGCCCGAACGGGCGGCCAAAGGGGGCGCTTACGGCTCACACGGCGCTTACAGGAATCAGGGGAATATAGGCCCCGAAGGAGGCCGTGATTGGGTGGGAAAGACGCTCGGTATAATTGAAGAATTCTGGGATCCCGTCAATGAACTGCGCTACAGGTTAAACAGGGATATTGTCTCAGAGATGCGCATGCCGCAGACCGGCTGGCGGTTTCAGACGGACCCTGATCGGCAGGGAATTGATCAGCAGTGGTATGAACCGCAGTTCGACGACAGTGACTGGCGAGAAGATGTGCCGATCGAATCGTCCTGGCAGCACCATCTTGAAAATGATTATCATGGGCCGGCCTGGTACCGTCGTTTTTTCGAGATCAGCGATCTGCCGGAATGGAACCGTGTTTATCTGTTTTTTGGGGCCGTTGATGAGCAGGCGCAGGTTTGGGTCAACGGGATATTTGTCGGCGAATGCACCGACGGCTGGGATGTGCCTTTTTATTTCGATATCACGGAGGAGCTGGACCCGGAAGCTGAAAATCATGTAGCGGTAAGGGCAAAGAATACAAGAATGGCGGGCGGTATTTGGCGCCCTGTTCGACTTTTCTTTTTTCGCTGAATTGTTTTTGGATAAAGAGGATAAGTCTTTATCATTTGCTTTAAGTGACACTTCTCTGTAAAATGCGTCTCTATCGGTCGGCAAACATTATATGGTTCAGAGTTTTTTGGGGGTAAAATACGCGATGACATGGAAGATAAAAAAAAGTATTATTGTGATTATGTGTTTGTTTTTTGCGGCAAGTACGGGATGCCAAAGAGAGAGTGGTCCTCCTACAAGGAGCCATGCTTATTGGGCGGAAAGGGAACGCAGCACTATAAAAAAGCTCATGATGGATGTGGAAAAACTTATCAGGGCCAATGACTACGAAGCTATTGTCGAAAATCATGTACATGCCTGGATACCGCCCAGGCAGCTTAATGACAATTATGCGGAATTCAAGAGAGTGACATGGATACCTGAAATGAGCGGTTATCAGATGCTTAACCTGGAAGAAGCTTTAGAAGCTATTCATTGGCGCGATCTGACGGAAGGTGAGGTTATTCTTGAACTTGAAGTAAGTTGTGGCCGGGGACTGTTAAGCAGGGATTATTTTGAACTTTCAATGCCCGAGGATACATGGCGCATAATAAATGTGGATTTGCGTTCGCCTGACATCGGCCAGTGGGTTGATATTGGCTATGCAGACAGGTCCGAGATCAGTGCTTTGATCGAGTTGGTTTTTGACAATCTTCGGCGCAAGGACGTGGATGCTGTTGAAGACTTGTTGCCCGATACGTATGAGGCGAAATACCGGGAAGAAAGGCGGGATTTGTTTGACCGCATGTTTTTCAGAGAAGAGAAAATGAAGGCTTTTCAGGAAGACCTGAAATCTTTTCGGGAACTTCATATTGAAACCTGGCCGGAAATCAGCGACGGTTTCCCTGCAAAATACGCGGGGAATTTATCCGTTGTTCTAACCTATGAGCTGAATTATACCTCTGATGACGGTGACGAATCAGGTGCTGTGGTTGTTGAGGTTTATGTGCGGGAGAATTCGGAAAGGGAGTGGGAACTCAGAAAAATGAGACTTTTTGGGGAGCCGATCAATTAACACTGTAAAAGAGAATGTCAATTAAGGGATGAGTAAAATGGCTGAGAAACTTGTAATAGTCGAATCACCAGCGAAGGCGCGTACGATTTCACGTTACCTCGGGAAAAATTACGCTGTTGAGGCTTCCGGAGGGCACGTCAGAGATTTACCACCCCGTCGTTTCGGTGTGGATGTGGAGAATAACTTTGAACCGACGTATGTCTTGATGCCCCGAAGCCGCAAGACGATCAATAAACTGAAAAAGAAGGCCAAAGAGGCGGATACCGTGTATCTTGCCCCTGACCCCGATCGCGAGGGAGAGGCCATAGCATGGCATCTGATTCATGCTCTGAAACTCAAGGATGAGCAAACGCAACGCGCTACCTTCCACGAAATAACACGCTCGGCTATTCATGAAGCTTTTACTAAACCCCGGCATATCGACATGAACAGAGTTAATGCCCAGCAGGCCCGTCGAATACTCGACAGACTTGTGGGCTACGAACTGAGTCCTCTTATCAGCAAGAAGATAGTTCGCGGCCTCAGTGCGGGAAGGGTGCAAAGTGTGGCTTTGAGGTTGGTCGTGGAACGTGAATCGGAAATCGATGCCTTTGAGCCGGTTGAGTATTGGGAGATAACCGCCAATCTCTTGCCTGAAGGCGGCAAAATTGAGTTCGAGGCCAAACTCGATAAGGTCAACGGGAAGAAGGCCAAAATAGGCGAGGAAAAAAACGCTCAGGATATTGTCAAGGCCCTTAAAGAACAAAACTATAGGGTGGAGTCTGTCAAAAAGCGTAAAACCGGTTCTCAAGCCGCCCCGCCCTTTATTACGAGCTCACTGCAGCGTGCGGCCAGCACGATGCTGAATATGAGCCCCGCCCAGACAATGCGTGAGGCCCAAAAGCTTTACGAGGGTATAGAGATTAAAGGCCAGAATGAAGGGCTCATCACTTATATGCGTACAGACTCTACTACTGTTTCCAAACAGGCCCTAGGGGCTGTAAGAGAGCATATAAAAGAGACATATGGAGAGAAGTATCTGCCGGGCAAACCCAATTTTTTCAAAAATAAAGCCTCTGCTCAGGAAGCGCATGAGGCCATACGCCCGACAAACATTGCAAGAAACCCTCAATCGCTGAAAAAGGTCTTGACTAAACGCCAATGGCAGCTTTACGACCTGATTTTCAGACGTTTCGTTGCTTCTCAGATGAAACCGGCCGTCTATGCACTGACAAGTGTTACCATAAAAACATATAACAATGACAATCAAAAGGAAGATACAACCGGTACTTTCATCGCCAAAGGCAGGGAGATGATTTTCGACGGCTACACAAAGGTCTTGCCCCGTAAAAAAGATGATAAAGACCAAATCTTGCCGGCCTTGGAGGAAGATACAGAGCTGCTTTTGCGCAGTCTGGAACCATCACAGCATTTCACTCAACCCCCGCCCCGCTATACCGAAGCCTCACTCGTTCGCGAATTGGAACGCAAGGGAATCGGGCGTCCGAGCACCTATGCGCCCACTATAAGCACACTTTTCAAACGCAATTACGTGAAGAGGCAGGGCAGAAGCAGGTCGATAGAACCGACGGAGCTTGGAAAGGTGGTCGTGAATAAATTGTTGGAACATTTTCCTACCGAGATGGATTATGATTTCACCAAAAATATGGAAGATAAGCTGGATAAAGTTGAGGATGGGAAAGTGGACTGGCGTAAGACGCTTGAAGAGTTTTATTCGAGATTTAAAAGCGACCTCGAAACGGCTAAAAAATCAATGGTTTCCGTCGCTGATACCGATATGGGGCAAAATTATAAATGCCCGGAATGCGGGGGAGAGATGATTTTACGTTTCAGCCGCACCGGCGACAGGTTCTTGGGATGTCGAAAGTTCCCTGAATGTAAAGGTACTGCTCCGCTGGATGATGATAGCGAAGAAACTGATCATAAATGTCCGAACTGCGGCAAGGTAATGATGAAACGAACCAGCCGAAAGGGGAATGAATATCTGGCCTGTTCCGGTTACCCTGACTGTGACACGGCCATGGGGATAGACAAGGAGGGTAAACCGGTCGAGTTTAAGAAACGCGATGCGATGGGGTTGACGTGTCCGCGGTGTGGCGAAAGAATTTACCTGGAGCATCGAGATGAAGGGGCTAAAGCGGTTTGCGGCCGATGCCGCTGGCAGGATGATCCTAAAACGCTGGAAGAAGCCCTTAAATTGACCGAAACAGTAGTGGATGAGGACACACCGCCTTGTGATGAATGCGGGGCGCCTATGGGGTTGCGTACGAGCAGAGGCGGGCTTTTCCTCGGTTGCACGAAATATCCTGAATGTGATGGCACGCGCGCTTTGGGTAAAAATGAGCTGCCCGATCCGGTAGTTACGGCTGAGAAGTGTGAAAAATGCGGACTGCCCCTGTCCCTGAGGTGGGGGAAATATGGAAGGTTCTTAGCCTGCTCGGGGTTTCCCAAGTGTAAAAACACATGGAAAATACCCTCAAAAATGAAAGAATGTCCCCGGGAGGGATGCGATGGGCATTTAATCCCGAAAATTGCTGAAGACGGCCGGGAATATTTAGGCTGTTCACGCTACCCTGAATGTGAATATGAAGGCGAGTTGAAGAAAAAAACAAAAAAAACAAAAAAAACAAAAAAGAAAACCGCCCAAAAGAAGAAAACCAAGAAAAAGTCTAAATGAAAACAGAATAATTCTTTAGCCCTTATCCCATTGACCGTTTCCAGCTATTAATGATATGGATCGACAACAAAGCGTCATGGCTGTTGACAATAATATCCATTTGCGTGGAGTGCGGGTCCATAACCTCAAGAATATTAATATCGACATACCTAAAGGTCAGTTTGTCGCTGTGACCGGACTCAGCGGCAGCGGCAAGTCCAGCCTGGTTCTGGATACACTCTATGCCGAAGGTCAGCGCCGCTATGTGGAGTCTTTCAGCCCTTATGCGCGTCAGTTTTTGGAGCGCATGGACAAACCGGATGTTGATAAAATCGAAAACATCCCGCCGGCTATAGCCATCGAACGAAAAAATCCGGTCAAGAACCGACGCTCGACCGTGGGTACTGCTACGGAAGTAAGCGATTACCTGCGGTTGCTTTTTGCCCGCATAGGCGAGGTTTTCTGTCCGGAATGCGATATCCCGATAGTCGCCCATCCTGTCAGCCATATCGTTGCTAAAACAAAAGAGTTTCCCGAAAGGACAAGGTTCACGATCGGTTTCCCGCTGGTTTTGTCCGGTGAACTGGAATTAGATGTGCAGATTTCTCGCCTTCGGGAGATGGGGTTTATCCGAATCTATTATGAAGGGAAGGTTTTCGACATTGGGTCGCAAACGCCGCCTGTACCAGAGGGGGGGGCTGAAATCGAGGTTGTTGTGGATCGTTTGGTTGCAGGACAAAAAAACTCTGAACGTGTTGCGGAGGCGGTGGAAACGTGTTACAGGCTGGGGAAGGGGCGATGTGTGCTGTGCATTCCGGATGGGGAAGTGTTCAAGTTCCACCAGAAACTCCGCTGTGCAAAATGCGGTTATGCGGCCCCTGAGCTCAGACCGCAGCTTTTTGCATTCAACAGCGCTTTGGGGGCATGTGAAAACTGTTCGGGCTACGGGGCCACGATTGACATCGACCGGAGGCGTGTAGTACCCGATCCGTCGCTTTCCATTGCAGAGGGGGCTATTCAGCCCTGGAATACTGATACCACGAAAGAATGCTTGGATCAGCTTATTAGCGGCGCCGACCAAGCCGGCATCCCGGTCGATGTTCCCTGGGAGAAGTTGGGTGAAGAACACAAGCGTATGGTCATGGAAGGCACTGAGCATTTTTACGGTGTGATGGATTTTTTCCGATGGATGCAGTCGAAGAAATATAAGCTGCATGTCAGGGTTTTGCTGAGCCGCTACAGGAGATACGTGAGATGCCGTGAATGCGAGGGCACGCGCTTGCGACGCGAGGCGCTGGCCGTAAGAATAAGGGGCAAAAACATCGCAGCAATCAATGCAATGACGATTTCTGAGGCGAGCGCTTTCTTTAATGAAAAGCTTAAATTGGGAGATTCTGAGGAAAAGGTCGCTTCGACCATACTCAGCGAGATAAATACACGGTTGCATTACCTCAACCTCATCGGGCTTGGTTATATAACCCTTGATCGCGCTGCAAGGACACTGAGCGGAGGGGAAATGCAGCGGGTCAACCTTGCTACAAGCCTTGGCTCCGCTCTGGTCAATACGCTTTATATCCTCGACGAACCCAGTATTGGACTGCATCCGCGTGATAATGACAGACTGCTTGAGATTATTAAGCGGCTCCGCCGACTCGGCAATACGGTGGTGGTTGTCGAACATGATATGCAAATAATCCGACATGCCGATCATATACTGGAGCTTGGCCCGGGCGCAGGGGAATACGGCGGCGAAGTCGTTTACTCTGGTGATGTTAAAGGCCTTACGCATTGTGAAGTTTCAATTACCGGCGCTTATTTGGCTGGAGAGAGTGCAATAGAAGTTACCCAAGAGCGCCGTAAAGCTGGAGATGAGAAAATAGCTCTTACCGGATGTTCCCACCATAATCTCAAGAACATTGATGTTGAAATCCCGATAGGACTGTTGATATGCGTTACCGGGGTGAGCGGCAGCGGGAAAAGCACATTAGTAAAGGATACTCTTTATGGGGCAATGAAGCGAAAAAAACCAGGGGGGTATGGTGAAGAAGTGGGAGTCTATAGTTCCATAGAAGGTTTCGATCTCATCCATGACGTGGAAATGGTTGACCAGAGTCCTATAGGTAAGACGCCGCGATCGAATCCTGCTACGTATATGAAATTTTACGATGCGATTCGGAAACTTTTTTCCAGGACCCGTGAGGCCAGGCTAAGGAATCTGTCGCCGGGTACGTTTTCTTTTAATACCGCAGGCGGCCGATGCGAGAGATGTGAAGGGGCCGGCAGTATTAAGGTTGATATGCAATTTCTGGCAGACATGTACGTGCTGTGTGATCAATGCCGGGGACGGCGTTTTCATGGTGATATACTCAAAATAAAATACAAAGGGCGTTCAATTTACGACATACTTCAGATGAGTGTTTCTGAGGGAATGCGTTTTTTTGCCGATCAAAAAGCGGTTTCCACTAAGCTCAAAATGCTTTACAATACAGGGCTGAGCTATATAAAGATCGGCCAGCCGGCCACCACGCTATCGGGCGGGGAAGCTCAAAGGCTTAAGCTGGCAAAGTTTATGATTAGCCAACAGAACAAGAAAAAACTCATGATTTTTGATGAACCGACTATCGGTTTGCATTGTGATGACATTAAGAAACTCTTAAAATGTTTTCAGCAACTCGTCAATGACGGCCATACGGTAGTCGTTGTTGAGCATAATCTCGATGTCATAAAGAGCGCGGACTATATTATTGATTTAGGGCCCGAAGAAGGTGAAAAAGGGGGGTATATTGTTGGGAGTGGAACACCGGAAGAAATTGCAGCGTGTGAAAACTCAATTACAGGAAAATATTTGAAAAACGTGTTGGTTTCATAGAGTTAACTTTCAAGGCTGTGGAGAAAACCTTGGATTGTTCGATTTTATAATGAAGAAAATGTTAAATATCTCGTGATTTGCTTGCCTTTTGCTGCCGTTTTATATACAATGACTGTAATTATTCGTCGAATCAAGTGCCCCTGCGGTACGCCTGTTCCCCGTAAACTTTCGGGAAATACAAAGGGGAATTCAGCTTGCCGATTTGTTGAAGGAGGCAGCATGACGGCTTCCTTTGTTTTCATGGAATACTTAGCCCATCTCTAAGGAGGAAACTAAATTATGATCATCACAAAGAAGGTCGATTTCTTTATTTTGCTGGTATTATGTTTTTTCTCTTTTTCCCGTATAACATTAGCTGATTCGGGCGCTCATTTGATAGGGATGGTGGGAACCAGACCGATGGGGATGGGTGGGGCATATGTCGCTTTTGCCGATGATACTTATAGTAATCTCTACAATCCGGCAGGGCTTGCCAACGGGTCCGGAGGAGAGATAATTTATAGCGCCGGTCTCAATCGACGAAGAGAAGCTGTGCCCAGATTTACCGACTATTTCGGAGCAGTTCATGCATTCGAGGTCAAAGGAGGATCTATGGGGATTGGTGGCGCTCTGGTACAGGGCCGCAGTAAATTGGTTGTTGAAGACGAAACCGGACGGGATAAGGAGCGGCAAATAATTATCGGGATGGGCTATACAATGCCCCTTACAGTGCTGCCCGGTGAATCAGTATCCATAGGAGTAAATCTGAAGTCCATCAAAGCAGAATATACACGCTTAAAGAATGCTTCCGACGAGGCGACCGATTACGGTCTCGATGCTGGTGTTATTCTGGATTTAGGCGCTGGTTTCACGATGGGAGCTGCGGCCCTTAACTTGAAAGAACCCTCTTTTGACTTATTGCCAAGATATAGAACAGGGGGGTCCCCTTTCGATGAACCATTCAGCATTGAACATATTTTCGACCTTCGCGGCGGGCTGGCCTGGCAAAGTCCTCACGGCCTTTTCGCCGGTAATGACCGGATTTCTATAGCCGTTGATGCTGTGGATTTGTTGGATAATTCTGATGGCGCTGTGAATGAAGATATCAGATTCGGTGTGGAATGGACTACGGGACTTTGGGCTGCTGAGCCCGGCGAAGGCCTGGTTCTCAGAGCCGGGGGCTTCCATTGGGATAATAGTGATTTTAATGCTTTGACCGGCGGCATTGGTTTCAAAAGCAATATGGGATGGAAAGTTGATTATGCCGCTTTTATGGGTGATGCTACAGATGATTACACTATGCATATGCTGAGCTTTGGCTTTTTCTTTTGATTTAATATATCTCTACCCCCAATAATACGTATGTGACCTCTGATCTGATCGGCTATTTTCATTTGGCACGGCGTTATCGTAAATTCTTCAAAATCATTTGCCGCTTTTCCCCCCTTTTATTTTGTCTAACCCCTTTATTCTAATTGACATGCGGATGCACCTGCCTGCAATCCTTTTCCCTGTTTGTCACAGGGTAAAAAAAAGAGAATTTTGTCCGTTTTTTTTTTATGAAAAACGACTAATTCAAAAGTCTCGATTTCTTTCAAACTTAGAAGAAATATAAAATCGTTATAGTTGAAATCCATAGTATTTTCTTTTTCAACGTATTGAAAATTTTAATAAAAATAAATAAAATTCTAACAGTTCGATGACCCGTCGTTTTATCCCCCTTTTTTGATTTCGACTTCCTACTGGAGAAATGTTGTGACTGACGCTGAATTTGATACTGAAATTTCACAGACCGGGCAAGTCCAATCTAATGGAGGAATTTCGATTACCGCTGCGGAACGCCGGGATATCTGGGATCAAATACAAAAATGTATCAAAAAAAGACTCGGCGTCGAACGTTTTGGGCTCTGGTTTAAACAGACCCAATTGATGGAACTCAGCGGTTCGAAGATGGTTATAGGAGTTTCCAATGTCATCAAGAAGCAGTATCTGGAGCAAAAATATAAAGAACTCCTCAAGGAAATCACTCATAACCTCACCAATAAGCATTATGAAGTGCGTTTTGACGTTGCTCCTGATCTTTTAAGACGAAACAGAAAATCCAGAAGTGTCGAGAATCACGATACGGATGAAGCAGAAGTTGCATCCGCCGATGAAAAGGTGCCTGTTGTTACTGCACAAGCAAAAGATGTTGAAGAACAATTCTGGGGCAAAAGACATTGTTTTGAGCGGCTTATCGCTACAGAATCCAATCGCCTCCCGTTCCTGGCCGCGCAAGAAATCTCTTGTAAGCAAAATCCACGATTTAATTTCCTGGTTATACTCGGCGAACCCGGATTTGGTAAAACTGCTCTGCTTGAAGCTATCGCTGAGGGGGCTAAATCTTCCGGAACGGGTAAAAAGTGTGTTTATGAAATGGCTGAAACATGGTGCAATGACTATTATCATGCTATTCAGAAACGGAGCACACGAAAGTTTCGGAATTATTATCGAACCGCTGATTTGCTTTTACTCGACGGTATCCAATTTCTGCAGGGTAAGGCCGCCGCCCAGGATGAGCTGCTGTTTACGACTAAAACTCTGAATACTAACGGGGCACGGGTCGTGCTCAGCTGCTCTTGTAATCCTAATGAACTGAATGAAATCAAACCGGAAATCCGTAGTTTGCTTAAGGGGGCATTTTGGGCGGAGCTTATTATGCCCCCTGCGCATGAGAGAGTTCAGATGGTGCAGCAGTTGGCTAATCTGCACAGGATACGGATGGAGCCTGCGGTCTGCTCATATCTTGCCCAATCATTTACCCTGAGTATTCAGGATTTAAACTCCGCCGTGGCCACTATCGCGACTTATGCCTCTCTGGAGCGCAGATACAAAATCGATATGGAAACAGCGAACTCGGCGCTGACTGCTTCAGGGCGAAATGTCCCTAAATCTATTTCCGCCGAGGATATATGCAAAGCTGCGGCATCAGCCAACGGTATAACCGTTGATAGTCTGAAAGGGGGGTCAAGAGCCCGGAACATATGCCGGGCACGTCAAATGGCCATTCTCCTTACAAGGGAATTAACAGACCTTTCCTTGTCGGATATCGGCAGAGTATTCGGCCGGTCCCACAGTACGATTAAACATTCGGTGGTTAAAGCCTCCAAACTGGAAAAGGAAAATTCTTCATTCACTAACATGCTCGCTAAAATTCGCAAAGAATTTGGTCGTTAAGTGTTATTTTTTTACTGAGCAACAAGATTGCTTTCCATTGTTGAATGAAAACCAGGGGGCAATGGTATTTGCCCCTATAACGGGATATGCCTTCTGATATTTAAGGTGCAGTTCCCAAGTCCTGCCGTTCCTTTTCCATCCCGTATGCTCTATTTGAACGCTTTTCCGTGCACGAACACTCAATAATGTAGTATGATAAACCCTATGGTGAGGAGGAAAAATAGTAAGTCCTCAGTGAACCCCGTAACATCACCACCGTGCCCTGTGCCGGT
>JAGYMJ010000499.1 GCA_018400625.1 Planctomycetota bacterium | reverse complement strand
TTTTAAATATTCAGTGAACGCCGTTGCCTCATCACCGTGCCCTGTGCCGGTGGAGGAACAACGTGGTTCACTGAGGACTTACCAAAAATTGATAATTGTATTTTATTAGAAATGAGCGCTGAATGCAAGTTACTACATAATACTGCCTGCCTGGCCGGATAGCCACGGCACTCCGTCCCGCCTTATAGTGGGTTTATTCACCTGGAACAGATCAATTTGCATTTTTTATTGCAATCCTCTATCATCTTGATGTGAAAGCTTTTCTTGAAAAGGCTAAAAACCCGATTTATGGTGAGTCGCTTGACTGTTTTTTGACCGGAGAAATATTTATGCCCAATTAAATCTTTTTAGAGAGGCCGGAACGATATGCGACGACCGAATCTTTTATTTATTTATACAGACGAACAGCGTTTTGATACACTGAAGGCATACGGAAACCACTTGATAGAGATGCCGCACCTGGATGCGCTGGCCGATCAGGCCTGCGTTTTTGACCGCGCCTACATCACCCAGCCCGTATGTACGCCCTCGCGAAGCAGCATACTCACGGGGCTCTACCCCCACACCAACGGATGCATAGCCAATAATATCCCCCTTGACCAAAACATTCCCTGCCTGCCGGAGATGCTCGACGACCACTATGAAACCGCTCATTTCGGCAAATGGCACCTCGGTGATGAACTGTTCGCGCAGCACGGCTTCGATCATTGGCTGAGCACGGAAGATGTTTACAATCAACATTTTCGGGCGGGACGGGACAAAAATGCAATCTCTGACTACTCGCAATGGCTCCCCGGTAAAGGATATAAACCTGATAATGGACGTACCGTTTCGCGTACAGAGGCCGCCGGACTCCCGGAGAATCGCAGCAAACCAGCCTTTCTTGCTGAAAAGTCCAGCCGGTTTATCCGTGAGAACCGCGACAATCCTTTCTGCCTTTTTGTGAACTTTCTGGAGCCCCATATGCCGTTCACGGGACCGCGCGACGATCAGTATGATCCCGATTCAGTACCGCTGCCTCTTAACTTCGACGCGCCGCCTACGGAACAAAACCACCTGAAGTACCGGCTCTTCCACCATCGCTACGCCGCAGGGGAAAAATTCGGTATCTGTTCGTCAGACCCTGACTCCATGCGCAAACTTATCTCTCGCTACTGGGGACTTTGCAGCCAGGTTGACCATCATTGCGGCACTATCCTCAATACACTTAAAGACTGCGGTCTGTGGGACGATACAATCATCGTTTTCACTTCTGATCACGGCGACATGATGGGCTCACATCAGCTCATTGCGAAGTGCGTTATGTATGAAGAAGCGGTGCGCGTACCTCTGCTGGTGAAACCGCAGGGCGATCCGGTGAACGAGCGAATAAAAACGCCTGTCAGCCAGGTCGATCTCGTGCCCACCTTGCTCGAAATGATGTCGGAAAGCACGCCGGAGCACCTTGAAGGGCGTAGTTTCGCAAGCGCTTTATCCACCTGTAAGGAACCAGACCCCATTGATGTCCTGATCGAGTGGAACAGTATCAACAGCGGATTGGGCGCAGAATCACCGGATAAGATCAGCTTCCCTGCTGAACTGCTGGAAGTCGCTCCGAGGGACAAAGTTGTCCAAGCGATCACCGACCCTATTCGCACCATAATCACCCATGATGGACGGTGGAAGCTGAACTTATCGCCCATGGGCGAGCACGAAATGTATGATTTGGACGATGACCCGCACGAGTGCAATAATATCTTCGGCGAACCCGACATGAACCGGCTCATTACCGACCTGGTAGAACGTCTAAAATGCCGGCAGGAACATATTCAAGACCGCATCAAATGGCCGTCAATCGAGATTTAAAGTTGTCTCGGCTTGATATCTCGCTCTTTTACTCTGAGGTAAAATCTGGAATGCAACGCCGTTTGGTAAAGATAGAATATGACGGGACGGATTTCTTCGGTTGGCAGCTCCAGCCCGGTGTCCGTACCGTACAAGGTGAAATGGAAAAGGCCGTTGCCCGCGCTTCCGGTTCAACAGACCGTGTGGTAGTTCATGGGGCCGGACGGACGGATTCAGGGGTCCATGCCCTGTCCCAAATGGCCCATTTTGATTCCGATGCCACCCATTCCCCATCCACTTTCCTGAACGCTGTCAATTATTGGCTATCCGGGCATGATGTGAGTGTTATTGGATTGTGGGAGGTACCCGCTGGTTTCCACGCACGTTTCGACGTTGTGAAAAAAACGTACCGATATTCGATAATAATCAGTGAAATGAAACGCCCTTTGTATGAAAGATATTGCACAAGACTTCGTGAAATGCCAAATATTGACGTTCTCAACACCTGTGCCCAAAAGATAAGAGGGAAACACGATTTTGCAGCCTTTACTTCCGCCGGATCCAAAGTAACCAGTACCACACGGCATATTTTTGAAAGTAAATGGGTAAGTGAAGGCGATCTTCTGCATTATTACGTGGAGGGAAACGGCTTTACATACAACATGGTCAGATCCCTGGTGGGCACCATGCTTGAAGCCGGCAGCGGGAAAAGAAACGTTGAAGATTTTCACAATGCGCTCGAAAGCCGGAACAGACCAGATGCAGGCCCCACCGCACCGGCCCGGGGGTTGACACTGTATGAGGTAAAATACCCCGTCCAGTTGTAAGTAATCAGTAAACCCCGTGGCTTCCCCATCGTGCCTTGTGCCGGTGGCATGAAGATTCGTAAGTCCTCAGTGAACCACGTTGTTCCC
>JAGYMJ010000498.1 GCA_018400625.1 Planctomycetota bacterium | reverse complement strand
ACCGGCCATTTATATCGGGATTGGATATGCATAGTTATCCGTACTGCGCCGACAGGCGCCCCGTTTTCAGGGCGGAGACTCTGAAAACGCGTAGCCCCTTAATTGTGCTTTTCTTGTTTTTTTGGGGCAAAAAGGTTGTTGTGCTCTTATAAGCTACTTCTGGAAATGTTTTTATGACTTAAAACTTAAAACTTTTAATCAAGAAATGAGGTGTTGAAAATGGGTAAAAATTGCCTTTTGTTCTTCGTGTTTTTCTTGTTCGTCAACTGTGTGTCGTTTGCCGGTCGGTTAGGGCCTCCTGAACCGCCCGGTGAGAGCCCGGATACCCCCGTATCTGTCAGTGTCGGTTATTTTCACGCCCGTGCACGGCTCGAACCGGATAACAGCGATGGGGATAATATAAACGTCACTCAGGATCGTCTCTACCTGCAGACTGCTTATCGCGTCCAGGAACAGTGGGAAGGCTATTTTCGAATAGGGGGAGCAAATTTCAAAGCTCGGGATGCTTTCCACTCGTCCGATGACTTCAAAGACGGCTTTCAGGCCTTCGCTTCGGTCGGGTTGAGAGGGCTGCTTTATGAAATGCCGCAGCACCATTTTTACAGGTTTGGATTTGGTCCGTTTCTGCAAGCCGGCCTTTATTCGAGTTATACAGATAGAACAGAAGCTGAAAAACTGAAGTTGGAGACGCCCTGGGAAGTTAATCTCGGTTTAGCGGGGCAGCTCAAATTTTCGCGTCTTTCCGACACCACCCTTTACGGAGGACCTTGCCTTTATTATTCTGCTGCCAAAGCAAAGCACGAACACTCTCTAGGGCCGGATTCGACAACGTATGAAGAGCAAAACATGTTAGGTGTTTTCGGGGGGCTGAGAATCCCTTTGCCGGAAGAGTTTAGTGTAAATGTTGAGGCCCAGTATAAGAGCAGATTGTCGACCGGAATCTCTGTAATGAAAAGTTTTTAGCAGTTTCCATCATTTTCTGAAAATTTACAGTCTTAAACATTCTTTTTGAGGGTTTTTTCTTGCAAACTCAATCAACCAAAATAGGGCATTGGTGTGGTGTGATGGGGGCCTATGGCCTTCCTAATGTTGCTGAATATGTTTACAACGGCTTGTATTCTCTTCAACATCGTGGGCAGGAGTCGGCGGGCATCGTCGTCTCCAACGGTAGAAAGATAAAAAGCCTGAAGGGGCTTGGCTTGCTATCGGAAGCCATTAATCCCCGGGATTTGAAGCCTCTTGCAGGCCATATCGGTATCGGACATGTCAGGTATTCGACAACCGGTGCCAAACGGGTTCAGAACATCCAGCCCCTGGTGATCGAGTATTCCCAGGGAATAGTGGCCATAGGTCATAATGGAAACCTGACTAATGCGCAGAAGCTGCGCAGTGAATTTGAACGCAAAGGTTCGATATTCCAGACTTCCACCGACAGCGAAATAATCGTTCATCTGCTCGCGAAGCCGGAGCATATCGAGACGGGGAACGCTTTGAAATCTGCCCTTAAATACGTGGAGGGCGCTTATTCGGTCGTTATGATGGATAAGGAAAATCTCTACGCTGTGCGCGACCCCTTCGGCTGGCGTCCGCTTTCTATTGGAAAACTCGGTGACGGCTATCTGGTCGCCAGCGAAACCTGCGCCTTTGATCTTCTGGGCGCCACTTTTGTGCGTGACGTGGAACCCGGCGAAATGGTGCAGATCAATGCTGACGGCCTGCATTCTTCACGTATCATTGATTCTAAAGACCATCCCAAAGCACAGTGCATTTTTGAACATATTTATTTTGCCCGGCCGGACAGCATACTTTTCGGCGAAACGGTTCAGAAAATACGGGTGGCGCTCGGAGAACGACTCGCCGCCGAATTCCCCGTCGATGCCGATGCCGTGATCAGCGTGCCTCATTCGGGCGACGCCGCGGCTCTCGGCTATTCGAGAGGATCGGGCCTTCCGCTTGAACAAGGGTTCATAAGCAATAAATATGTCGGGCGCACTTTTATCACCCCGACACAGCAAGCGCGTGTTAATCGTGTCGAATTGAAACTCAATGTGGTGCGGGAAGTTGTCAAGGGGAAAAGATTGGTGGTTGTTGACGATTCGATTGTGCGCGGTACGACTTCTCTGGGCCGCCTCCATATGCTGAGAGAAATGGGAGCCAAAGAGCTTCATATGCGGATCAGCGCCCCCCCGATTTTGAATCCCTGTTTTTTTGGTGTTGACTTCCCTACTCGCGGTGAGTTGATCGCTTCCACAAAGAATGTGGAGCAAATCAGGGATTTCCTGGGCATTGATTCGCTCGCATTCCAAAGCGTCAATGGACTGCTCTCGGCCGTGAATGGAACTCATGACGATTATTGCCTGGCTTGCTTTAATGGAGATTATCCCATCACGATTTCTGATACAATGGATAAAGAAGCTTTCGAGAAAAATCCCTGCAGCCGAACGCTTTCCAAATGAAAATAATAATATGAATGTAAAAAAAATAATTGTAGGACCTATAGAAACCAATTGCTATCTTGTAAGAGAACAGAATAATCAAGAAGTCCTTATCATCGATCCCGGCGGGGAAGGCGGGGTCATCGCTGATACTTGTAATGAATGGGGGCTGCATCCGTGCATGGTGGTGAATACACATGCCCATTTCGACCATATAGCCGGGAATTCATACCTTAAAAAACATTTCCCCGGGCTCTGTTTTGCTACGGGTATCCATGATGCCGATTCAATAATCGATCCCGAGAAAAATCTGGGCGCCGGGTTCGGAGTTACCGAAACTGTTCCAGAAACTGATCGGAGTCTCCAGGACGGAGATGTGCTCGAAGCCGCCGGATGTCAATTCCGCATCATGCATACCCCGGGGCATACAAAGGGCAGTATATCTTTAATCTCGGAGTCAGGGCTGCCTGAAGCTGTTTTCTGCGGCGACCTGCTTTTTGCTCAGGGGGTAGGCCGAACCGATCTGCCGGGAGGTGATGCAAGCCAACTCAAGGACTCCATACGTGCGCTGCTTGCAGAATGTGATGATCGAACACAACTCTATCCAGGTCATGGACCAGATATTTCAGCAGGTGAAAGGAAACAGAACTCCTTCGAGGGGTATCTTTAAAAGTTCTAATCATTTCTTTTGGGTGAACATAACATGGGAACACAAGTCCCGCATTCAAGACGGAATACTCAGGAAACTGTAAAACATCTGAATACATTCAACCTTGATCTTAAATTTTCCGCCGGCGTATGGTACTTCTTCCCCGGCGGCGGTCGATTTCATGAACCTTATATCGACGGTCCGGAAACGCCTGAAAAATGGTTGGAACTCGTATTTGAAACCGCTGAATCCCTGAGCCGGTACGGATTAAGTGCGCTGGAAGCGCATTATCCCAATGAAGTGAACGAGAATAATATCGACAAATATCTGAAGTTCGCGGAGCAAACCGGTATCCGGCTGCTCACAGTGATACCGAATCTGTTCTATGACCGTCAGTGGGAATGGGGCGCCCTCAGCAATCCTGATCCCGATATACGCAGTAAAGCTATTGAAAGAACAAAGGCGGCGTTGCGGCTCAACAAAAAGGCCAATACGGATTTTGCCGTCGTATGGCCGGGAATCGACGGTTTTGAAAACCCCTTCGGCATGGACTTTATCGCCGCCCGCGACAGGTTCTGTGAGGGATTGGCCGAAGCGATGGATGCCGTGCCGGGAATTAAAGTCGCTGAAGAACCTAAACCGTATGAACCGCGGGGGAATATTCTTTACGGCACGACCCCCGAAGGCCTCTTGATGGCGGAAAAGGTCGAGTCTCTGCTCAGGGCCGATGAAAACCGAAGTGCGTTGCAAAAGGGCCAAAGTATGGTAGGACTTAATCCGGAAATAGGCCATATGCTGATGGGATATGAAGACCTCGCCTACGCGTTCAGCCTTGTCATGGAATACGGCAAGCTTTTCCATACACACTGGAATTCCCAACCCCTCGGCAATTACGACCAGGATATGAACGTGGGGGTCATTGCGCCGGAACAGATGGAGTCAGCCTTGTATGCCTTGAAAATGCATGCTTATGATGGATACTTCGGCCTGGACATCAATCCTGAACGTATGCCTGTTGAACGTGCGCTGATCAATTCTATGGAGGCCCTGAAGGCGGCGAATGAACGGATAAATGATCTTGATCACGAAAAAATCCTTGCCTGTACGAGTAAACCGGCGGAAAACAG
>JAGYMJ010000497.1 GCA_018400625.1 Planctomycetota bacterium | reverse complement strand
GCTGAGAATCATCATTCCACCGGCACAGGGCACGGTGGCGATGTTACGGGGTTCACTGAGGACTTACCATTTTTTTTGCCCCAAGACTGGAGTTAAAGAGATTCAGAATGCCCGCTATTCAGTATGGGGGGACGGCCAGTCGTCGATATTGAAATACTCCCCGGAGACATGACTTCCCAGTTGATCATGTTTTTCGGCCAGTTCCTGGATATCAAGGGCGGTCCAATTTCCCACATTACCCGCTACAAAAACCACATTGGTTGTGAATTTTGGCGCAAATTCCATATTGTGCTGCGTATACCGGATCCAGCCCTCTTCCCCATGCCTGTAGGCGATGGATTGATAATGCATAAGAGCGTGGCCAACACCTCGCCCCGGACGTTGGATAGCGATCGTTCGGGGCTGTGAATTGCGATCACTCCATCCGCCGGGATGATGGTGATTATGCCCGACATGGAAGGCATCGGTGTACCACGGCATTTCTTCCGGCCTTTTAACGTCCCCCCTACGGTGCGGGGTCGTGTCATTATTCATTCCCTCGCCCCAGCCGCCCTTCTCGCCGGCCCCGACAAGCATATGGTTGGCCGCATAGTCCGAAGTGCGGAGGTGACGCTCGGTCCACTCATCGCGCGGCCTGTCCTCGGAAGGGCACCTGATGGCGCCTTGGTACTGTTCATGATTGCGCACTTCGATTCCGTATTCACCATCGGAGAGGACAGACATCCAGAGTCTGTCGTAATCGCCATCCGGCCGATAGCGTCTGAATCGGGCATAGGCCCAGTGTTCATATCCTTTGGGCGCTACGGGCAGGAACCAGTCGCCGTAATCCTCAGTGTATAGGGTGGAGGCCACATGCAGACGACGCATATTGTTCATACATAACGCCTTGCGGTCTTCCCCCCTTGCCTGAACGAGCGTGGGAATGAACAGAGTGATGAGCAAACACATAACGGCGATGACGGCAATCAGTTCTCCCAGAGTGAACCCCAACGCTTTCTTGCACCTCTGTCGCATTTATAATATCTCCTGCATCTCATCATTTTCTCTGTATTCGAACTCCACATTGTCGAGTTTTATACCTGTGCAGCGCCGGCATCTGAGTGGTTCCTCATCCGAAATCTCGAACTTTACGTTGGAGAAACGGATGTTGCGGGGAATGGTTTCATTGCATCCGATGATTTCACACGGTTGTGTGCCCGTGATCCGCATGTTGCTGAAACTGATATCGGAGAGCCGGCGCAGTTTGATGCCGTCCTCGACCGTGATGGCCAGAGGCGTGCCGTAGCAGTCCATCCGGATGTTGTCGAACAGAATATCATGCACGTCGGCGGTCTGTCCGGCGTCCGCGCTGTAGTAACGGTTGGGATTATTGAAGTTGATACCCCTTTTTGAATTATTGATCACGATGTTGCTCAGAACACAATTACGCACCGTGTTGTCATTCGGGCACCCCACCCGAATAGCCTGGCATCGGCTCTCCAGCGTACATCCCGTCACGGTCACATTTTCACAGACAGCGGGTTCATCATAGAGTTTTTGGATGGCGCGCAGCACGATACAGTCGTCTTCGGTGCGAATCCGGCAATCGCTGACATTCACATCCTTGCATCCATCGATATCGATGCCGTCCACGTTTCGCATGCGGGGGTTCCCCGTGATCGTAATGCGATGCATGCCGACATCACGGCACATCATCAGCCAGATCGTCCAGCAGGGCGAATCCCTGAACGCCGTATCGATAATCCTTACGCCTCTGCAGCGGTAAAACATCAGGATACGGGGTCGGGGGGTCGGCGGTTTTCTCAATTTGCCGGGCTTATCCACGTTTTCATAGAAAGCCAGTCCGGCGCCGTCAGTAATCCCCGGGCCGGTGATCGCGATATTCTCCGCATCGACCGCGCGGATGAGGGCCTGAGCCGACTTTTCAGGCGCACGCTTGTGGTCAAATCCATCTGCAACAAGTTCCTCATAATCGTCCATATCTTCACTGCCCAGCAGCTTGCAGCCCGCGCTCAAAAACAGTTCGACGTTACTTTTCAATTCCAGTGAACCCGTAATCCATGTGCCGGGGCCGCAGAAGACTCTGCCTCCTCCGCCTCTATTGCAAGCATCGATAGCGTTCTGAATCGCTTCTGTGTTGATATGTTCTTTCTCCGGGCACGCCCCGTAATCAATAATATCAAAATCCTGCAAAACAGGCCTCCTTTTGGTCTGGCAGATGAAATTTGTTTTTTCCTCTTTTATTAATCACCAACGTAAAATGTTTTACTCCTCCGGATTGAACCACTGGACGGCATTGATCGAAAAGTAGGGCGGGATTGCCGGATCGATGGTGAAGGCTCCCCCCGATGCCCGCCAGAGTTTCCCGGCGTGTCGGACCGGCACTTCAATATCGACGCGTCCCGGCGCGGAACCGCTGACCGACGCATCCCATACCCTTTCCCCGTCCGGGTTCCAGACCGAAAAACGGCTGAAATCGCCGCGAGTTGAAGGGAATTCTATCCAGAATTCAGACCTGTTATCCGGTACCTTAAACCAGTACTGTATTCCGGGGCCGCCGGAGGCTACATGGGTCCCGTTCGGAGTCCGTTCAAAGGCCATCACTTCGGATATGCTGCGCCGCGTCAGCGGCAGAAAGATATCGCCGTTCCGGCGCATGGTGCGGCTGCGGTCCGAATACTCGCCCCACAGCGGCACCCGGCCGCTGAGCTGCACCCTGTAGTCGCCGGCAGGTGCATCAGCCTCGATATCGACCGTTCGCGGGCGGAAATCCAGCATCCAGGAACCGCCCAGATATTCATTGCCTTCGGGATCAAAGATCTTGTAATCATAGGGCTGATCCTCATCCCGGTGCCGTGCAGCAAGCGACAGATCGATCGTTTCTCCGTCGGCTTTACGCACAATAACGTCCGGCAATTGAAAATGATAGGTGTCCTCTTGATCGTCCTCAACCCGTCTGCCGGCGACATAGAAGGGGTTAGGTATGGTATTGGGGCTGTATCCGGCCCGTTCAAACGCACCCAGAGCCAGAGGAAATTGTCGGATATAGTAGCCGGTAAATATTCCCCGTGCCGTGCCGCCCTGAACGATCGAACCGCGTCCATATTCCAGCTCGCCGTCATAGACGCCCCGACGCGCCCAGTCCAGATAGGCATCGGCCCTGTCAAGGTAGAAGGTGTCCCCCGTAAGCTGCCAGGCATAGACCGCCTGGCTGATATAAGGAACCGAAAGCCTTGACCAGAGGCCGCCGAAGGGGTAGGAGCGCGGGCTGGCGTAGCCTATGGAGTGGTTGAGTGCCAGCAGCCGATAGTCTTCACTGCCGGTGAAACGGTGGAACGCTTCATCGGCCGGACGCCAGAAATGTCCTGGTGAGGAATGGGTAAATTTCCCGATCTGTTCTTCCTGCGGATAGATGTTCAGATGGAGGTCGGCTATCACATGCGCCGCCTGCAGGAACCAGGGATCGAACGTGGCCTGGTACATGTCCAGGTAGGACGGCAGCATCGATGAAGTCGTTCGGGGCCCGCGCGGGGAGCCGTAGTCGAATTGAGTAAGCTTTCCAAAAAGCAATGCTATGTCCCGTGCCCGGCTATAACCGGTGAGATAATAGTGATGCCAAATGTAGTCACAATCCACGGTATAACTGCGCAGACGCGGTCCGCGTCGGGCGGCCCATTGAAGCAGTGACCGGTCCCACCAGCCCTGGCGCCGGAAATAATCCGGCCCCACCGCATCATCGACCTCTTGACTCGCGTAATGACAGAAGTTGGCATCGATCATCTGCCGTGTAGCGGCCTCGGCGAATTTCAGATGACGCGGATCGCCGCTGCGGGCGAAGGGAATCCATGCGACCGGCCAGCCGTGATGATTCTTGCGCATGGTACGGTACAGGCTGACACTCCGGTCATGAAGGTTAATATTCCAGGCGGGAACATCACCGTGAATCCACATGCCGTAAAATCCCAGGCGTTCATTCCAGCGCGCCGGCGCCTGGACGACCTGTTCATAAATATGCTCGTCTTCCGGATAGCGCTCCTCATCAAGGTGATGGATGTCACCGAAAACACCGCTGCCGGCAACCCAAGCCGGGTCGGCCACGGCCCTCAGGGATTCGTCATTGAGACCTTTCATTACGCGTGCGGCCTCATCGCGCCCGGAGTCGGCTCCGGCAAAATACAGGAACATCTCCTCCGTACGGGCGATTCCCTGAGCATTGGCCGTCTCGGGATTTCCCTCGGCCCAGTGGCGTTCTCTGGAACAGGCTTCCTGCCAGATTCGACCTTCGGTATATTCATCGGGCAGCCGGAAATCCAGCGCCTCGCCCTCATGCGCGAAACGGTGCAGGAAGGCGTTTTTTCGCGTTACGGGCCGTTCGAATGACGCCGGCGGATTATGTCGCGGCCAGTTATAGAATGAGAAGCCCTCATCATTGATTTCCAGTTCGCTGGGAAAGTTCTGCCAAAAATCCTTGGCGCCGAAAAGAATGTGCTGTTGACCGACCATCGCGCTTAAAACCCCCGGCGTTCGTCCCTCTTCATTGGTTTCAGGACTGCCGGTGTTGAACGCTTTGTAATCGTGCTGCACCAGATTTGAGCTCTCGATCCAAGTATTCTCTTCATGAGAGGCAAGAAAGCCGCCGTCGGTGGGTGCTTCAGCAGTCCCGAATCGCCACCCCATGTCCTTAATCCGGTCACGGTTCCCGTCTCCGGTGAATATCCAGGTATGGAAAATCCTGACCACCGGGCTCTCACGGTGGAACACAAAACGGGTGACGAATTGACAGAACCGTTCACCGGTGTTCTCATCGACATACCAGCCCGTGCGGCGCACCACGGCCTTTTCACTGCCCCGTTCTTCAACGGTATGCTCGATATCGGCCGGGATTGTAAACAGATGCGCGTCTTCGTGCTGCACGAATGCGCCGTAAAGAGCATCCGGCCCCAGCACGTGTTGATGATGGCCATCGTTTTTCATATCGAATGCCATGCCGTTGTCATTGACTTTCAGGCGGCCGGCTTCGATTTTTGGAAATCCTGCTCCGGTCTTTGATATTTCGATCTCCGGCTGCTTTACACGTTGAATATCCGGCCCGAATTCCAGGTAAAATTCACGCGATTCACCGGCCAGGTCGGCCGTAAAGTCACAGAGCAGCCATTTGATCGATCCAAAGCGCGACCATCGGGCGCTGACACGGGTCTGCAGCGGCACTTCGGCCCCTGTATCATCCACGAGACGGACCCGTTCTTCAGTGAGCAGTGCTCCCCGCGGAAAAGGCACCCCCACGGTCATGGGGGCGTTTTGGAGAGAAGCACCGGGCTCATTGAGCACATGCAGCGGGATACGTCCTGTCTGTGCAACGCCCGAAGGCGCTTCAACTTCGAAACGTGCTTCAGCGCGACCGATTTCGTCATCAACGTCGCGC
>JAGYMJ010000496.1 GCA_018400625.1 Planctomycetota bacterium | reverse complement strand
TTAGGGCGTTGGCGCCTCGTAGTGCTTAATCATCATCCCCACCGGCACAGGGCACGGTGGTGATCAAGTGAGAGGGGGTTCACTGAATATTTACCTTAATTACAAAATTCAGCTATAGATACCACAGCAAAAGACATCAACTCAAAATCATACTTTTACGTCTCCAGGAAGTGGGACATGAGTTTGATATTCATATTGCCCCTCGTCGTGCTGTATCAGATAGGGATTGTGCAGGCCGGCAGTAATGTTCGCAATCTTGCGGAAGTCTGGATGACGGGGCCTTTGGCGCTTTTAGGCTTGCAAGCCACCACAGCCATTAACATTCTGGTGCTCAGCGGAGTTGTGGCGGCGCTCATGGTTATACAGCGAGCCGGCACACTCTCAATAGTGTATGCCGTATTCATGACGCTTGAAAGCCTGATATATGCGCTCCTTTTATTAAGTGGTGTAGGTATAGCTGCCGCCATACTGGATGAAAGCCTTCAAAATATACTTTCTTCCGGATGGTTGATGCAAAACGCCGGCGGACTACCGCAGCGTCAGCTTCTGTTGGGTATAGGGGCCGGAGTATATGAAGAACTCTTATTCAGGGTGATGTTTATCGGCGGGGGCACTTTCCTGATGGTTAAAATATTCAGTTTTTCAAAATTATTCAGTATCCTCTGCATGCTTATCATTTCAAGCATCCTTTTCTCCGCCGTCCATCATATAGGAACTGCCGGGGAACCGATTCATAGCTACGTCTTCATTTTCAGGACGCTATGCGGTACCGTGCTGGGGCTGATTTATATCTTCCGGGGGCCGGGAATACCGGTTATGACACATTCTCTTTACAATGTCATCGTGATAATCGCCATGACGCATACTTCAGGCGCCTGATTGAAAATTACAAATGAATCAATTATGGAGACAGAAATAATGAGTAAAAGAGAAAGACCGAATGTTATTGTATTTTTTACAGATCAGCAGAGATGGGATACAACCGGCCTGCACGGCAATCCGATGGGCCTCACACCAAATTTTGACCGATTAGCGGTCGAGGGGACGCATGTTTACAACTGCTCCACCTGCCAACCCGTCTGCGGGCCCGCACGCTCTTCACTCCAAACCGGCCTATACGCGTCCAATACCGGTTGTCCTACCAACCGGGACGTCCCCAACCCGGGGCTCAAAAGCTTGGCGCATTATTTTGGTGATGCAGGATACAACACCGGTTATATAGGTAAATGGCACTTGAGCGACCGACGGGAAGCGGTTCCCGAGGACCAGCGGATGGGCTACCAGTACTGGTTAGCGGCCGATGCGCTCGAAGCAACGTCCAATTCCTACGCCACTAAAGTCTTCGACAATAACAATAATCCCGTAAGGCTGCCTGGCTACCGTGTTGATGCTCTGACCGATGCAGCCATAAGATATATCGATAAAAACAATAACGAGGCGGAGCCTTTTTTCCTGTTCCTGTCTTATATAGAACCTCATTTCCAAAACCATCTTGATTCCTATCCGGCGCCTATCGGCTACCAGGAGATGTGTCAACGCAACCTCTGGGTACCGCCCGACCTTATGAGTCTGAGCGGTTCAACTTTTGGCCATCTCGCAGGCTATTACGGCATGTGCAAGCGGCTTGATGAAGCCCTTGGGCGCATTTTCGATACACTTGTCAGCCTTGGGCTTGAAGAAGAGACAATCATTCTGTTTACGAGCGACCACGGATGCCATTTCAAGACCCGTAACAGCGAATATAAGCGCTCCGGACATGAAAGCAGCATACGGATACCGACATTCCTTTATGGTACGGAACTGACAGGCGGCGGACGTCTTTCCCAGCAGGTCAGCCTGGTCGATATGCCGGCGACATTGCTTGACGCCGCCGGTCTGAGCGTCCCCCCTGTCATGGACGGACGTTCTATCATGCCGCTGGTCAGACGTGAAGGTGGAGATTGGCCGCAAGAAGCATTGATTCAGATAAGCGAAGCCGAATGCGGTCGCGCCCTGCGCACGGAAAGATGGAAGTATGGTGTCGTGGCGCCCGATGGCGACCGTCGCGCCGCGCATGCTGAGAAATACGAGGAGGCCTACCTTTACGATCTCCATGCAGACCCTTATGAACTCAACAATCTTATCGGCAAGAAACGGCATAAAATAGTATGCGAAGACTTACGTGAACGTTTGATATCCCGGATGGTGGAAGCCGGAGAACCAAAGCCGGAAATTGCGCCCTGTTCATGCACCGGCACGAAAACCGGCCCCCATAATGTCGATCCCAAAGAATTGGATTCTGCGAGTCCGTACGAGTCCACACGCATTATTCCCAGCGAAATAGAACCACGCTGATTGGTGGTTCCTACCGCCGGGCTTGTCCCGGCGGAGGAG
>JAGYMJ010000495.1 GCA_018400625.1 Planctomycetota bacterium | reverse complement strand
AATCATCATCCCACCGGCACAGGGCACGGTGGTGATGTTACGGGGTTCACTGAAGACTTACCATAGACCTATAGTACGCGATTTCGAGATCCCAGTCAATTCTATACTCATTTCATCGGAGCCGATATTCAATTGATAGCATTCGCTCTTTAAGATATAATCGTAAGTAAATATTTCCCAAACCACGTTGCTCCCCCACCCTGCCCTGTGCCGGTGGGGAGAGTACTGCGCACTTCACTGAATATCTACGAAAAACATATCATTAAATACAGGGCAAATAACAGAACATGGATACAACACTTCAAGACCTCAAAATTCAAGTTTGTGAAGCCAACATGAAGCTG
Organism: Planctomycetota bacterium; assembly: GCA_018400625.1. GTDB lineage: Bacteria > Planctomycetota > Brocadiia > SM23-32 > SM23-32 > PUMZ01. The sequence continues at coordinate 1,557 of JAGYMJ010000495.1, read as the reverse complement.
AAGAATTCAGGATTGGTGAAACTCACATGGGGGAATGTCAGCGGACTTACTGCCGAAAATAAAATCATGGCTATCAAGCCGAGCGGGGTGGATTACAAAGAGCTCACCCCCGAAAAAATAGTTCTGACTTCTTTAGATGGTGCGGAGCAGTATGGAAGTGAAATGGCCCCCTCTTCAGATGCTCCAACGCATATGGAACTTTATCGCGCCTTCCCCTCTATAAAGGGCATTGCCCATACCCACTCCACGTATGCGACGGCTTGGGCTCAGGCGGGAGCAGCTATCCCCTGCTACGGCACAACACACGCCGATGCTTTCTACGGTGAAGTACCTGTTTGTGACCAACTCCGTCAGGAACAGGTGGAATCCGATTATGAGGTAAATGTCGGCAAAATGATCGTGGCCTATTTCAGTAACCTGGGACTGGACCCGGAAGAAAAACCTGGGGTACTGGTGCCGGGCCATGGCCCTTTTTCCTGGGGAAAGGATGCAGAAGCGGCGGTTGAAAATGCGATTATTTTAGAAGAAGTCGCCAAGATGGCCTGCCTCACAAGAGGTTTGCAGCCGTGTTGTGATTTGCTTCCCGATTACATCTTGAACAAACACTTCTCGAGAAAACACGGCCCCGACTCCTATTACGGGCAAAGTTAAAAACAATACCCTAACTATGAGATACTCAAATGATTCAACTTCAAGACGATGAATTGTGGTTTGTGACCGGAAGTCAGCATTTATATGGCGAAAAGGTTCTAAAGAAAGTCGCCGATGACGCTAAGATTATAAGCCGTTTTCTGGACAATGAAGAAGCCATACCGGTCAAAATAGTGTATAAAGACGTATTAACAACGCAGCCCGATATAAAAAAGGTGTGCGATGAGGCCAATGTTGCCGAAAATTGTATCGGGCTGATAACCTGGATGCATACGTTTTCACCGGCCAGGATGTGGATAAGCGGCCTTCAATCGTTACAGAAGCCGTTTTTGCATTTACATACACAATTCAACAGGGAAATCCCGTGGTCTGAAATTGATATGGACTTCATGAATTTAAACCAGTCGGCACATGGCGGCAGGGAATTTGGTTTTATGGCCTCACGGATGAAGTTGTCCCGAAAAGTCATCGTTGGTTTTTGGCAGGACCAGCGCGTCATTGATGAGATTGCCTCATGGAGCCGGGTTGCTTGCGCGTGGCTCGATTCACAGAGCACCAGGATAGCAAGGTTCGGCGATAACATGAGAAATGTTGCCGTTACGGAAGGAGATAAAGTGGAAGCCCAAATAAAATTTGGATACTCGGTCAACGGATATCCTGTGGGCGATCTCGTGGAATGCGTTCAGGATGTTCCTGAAAGTGAAGTTGACCGATTGATCGAAGAATACGAGGAAAGTTATGAGATGCCGCCCGGGATTCGCCAGGGCGGAGAGAAGCACCCCGCGCTGCGTCAGGCCGCAATGATTGAACTCGGCATGCTTCATTTCCTGGAAGACGGCGATTTCAGCGGTTTCACCACCACTTTTGAGAACCTGCACGGACTCCCCCAGCTTCCCGGTTTAGCGG
>JAGYMJ010000494.1 GCA_018400625.1 Planctomycetota bacterium | reverse complement strand
TGCAATATTCAAGCGAAGGCATAGAAATAAAAGGATCAAGGCATTCTAGTGGATGGCAAGGTCATAACCCTGAATCAGTCTGGCTTATTGTTTTCTACTTCGACAGCAACACCTCCAGGGATCCAGCAAAAGGAATCGCGCCCAAACCCTTTGTATTCAAAGGGGTTTATGCGGCTGAATTGGAAAAAGGAGATTGGAATTTTTCCGGCCGTTCATCCAGCAGCCGACGCACTATCACCGCAAGCGTTAACAAGTATGGTGTAAAAAAGATGAAAGAGAATTGGGTCTACGAATTATGTGAAGGAAAGCGTTAACTGTTCTTGTTTAGTTAAGTGATTAGATAAAGACGGTATAGCATCTTTACTCATAAGATAGTATTCTTTATGCATTTCGATACCAATTGATCTATAACCTAAAGCTTCCGCTGCGGCAATTGTGGACCCAGATCCCATAAAAGTATCTACTAAAACACCTTTTCCCAGAGGTAGAGCAGCGTATACAATTTGCCTCAAAAATGCCTGGGGTTTCAAACTTGGATGTTTTGCTACTCTTTTTTCCTTTTTATTTGTACGGGTACTTTCAATGACATCTTCAAAGGGACCCCCTTCCTTCTTACGACGCAATCCTCCTGTTTGATAGGTCTTCAAACAATCGCCTACTGTCATGTTTTTCGGGATCGGTTTTCGAAAAAGTCCCCATGGTTCATAACATCCTCGCGGCATTGTGCAAACGTCTGGATAATCTTTTTCCGCATTTTTGGGTCTATCTCCACCGCGAAGGGTTTTTACTAACCTTATTATCTGCCCTCGAAATTCAAAACCAGCATTAATTATAGCATGAAAAACAATCTGAGAGAGATATACGTTAGAGGCGAGAAATACGTGCGCACCAGGCCTTAAAGCTTTTATGACAAGATTCGCCCATTCATTGAAAAAAACCTTTATTCTTTCTCTTTCTTTTTTATTAAGGGCAGTAAAACGTGGTAGTGGAGACCGCTTATTCCCGTCAAAAGAAGGGGGGATACGCCAAACTCCTCCATTACCATTCATTCTTTTTTCCAATTGATCAACATCATATTCCTTAATTCCATAAGGGGGATCCGTAACCACAGCATGCACGGAATCGTTGGGAATATTATAAAGCCAATCCAAACAGTTCTCGTTGAGGACTAAAGAATTTCCTAAAAAATAGTGTTCGCCTTTTCCTATAAAGGGCGAAAAAAACTCAAAATCCATATTCATTAGCTTTTCCTCTGTATAACATGAATATATTCTCATCAATATAACTACATACTCGAACCCCGTGTTTGTATAAAGCCAGTGAAATTAGCAAAAAAGAAAAAATTTTAATCAAACCGAGTCGGTGTTTTCACCCTGTATTGCCTCCCCCAAACAATATGGCTTGGATACCTCACTAATAATTCCCAACATCGTCTTTTGTTCCCCGAGATTGCTGCAAATATGCTTAAAATCTTTTAAACTTAATATGATAGCCTGGGAAGAATTATGCCTCTTTATTATATAGCGAATATTGTTTTGAGTTACATCATTCATGATCTCGCCAAATCTGTTCTGAGCTTGTGTAGAACCGATAGTTTTGGTAGCCATTGAAAACTCTCGTCAATTAAAATCAAAAAATGTAAATTTTAGGTATAATAGCTAATTTACCCAAAAAAATGCTTTCCGTCAAATGAAAGTTGCTCAACTCGGGGGGGGGCGCTTATTCATCCTATGAGACTTTTTTAGAATGCCACCCTATATCAAACAAAGACTTGCTCCGGTCCGCTCCCAATATCACAATACTACAATCGTTTTTCGTGCATCGACAAAAAAATGTTAGATTGAAGATATTAATCGCATAACCCGGAACCCTGAACCTTGACCCAGGAACCCACGTCGATTCAAGTTAGAATATTAATCGAAGGAAAAAGCAATGGGCGAATTTAAAACGGACAACGGAATTCCTGTGCACGTTGAAAAGATCTGGGATTACCAGGACAGTTGGCGGGCGGACGGCGGGAAAATCCCCGGCGGCTTGGACGACGGGCCTTGAGGTGAAATTCATCCCACGGGCCTGATGCGCTACAAGGGTTGGTGGTATTGCGGCATAAAAGAACAGCCGATCCGGCGGATGCGGTTGATTCGGTCGCGCGATGGCCGGCAATGGGAATCGGTGCACCTGTTTACCTGGCAGGACGCGACGGTTTTTGAAGGCAAAGTTACCATAACGTCCGAGGGCGCCTTCATGATCAACAGCTATATCCGGTGCTATGCCATCATTACGTCCACCAAGGCCGATGCCCGTAAAAGCGGGACCGCCTCCGTAAGCTGGCTGTCGCACGACGGGTTGAAGGGGGAACGGTACGCCTGTCCGACCGGATATAGCGAGCGCAACCTGGTCCGGTGGAGCACCATCTGGTTCCGGGGCGCCGGATACAGCATTGCCCGGCCCAGAGGCGAATTGTGGGTCACAACCGGACGCTGGGCCAAGCAAAACCCCTATGAGGTGTTCCTGCTTAAGCTGCCGTTGCCTGAGCCACCGGCTTGAGTCCGTCCGATTAAAAAGAATCAATTTATTCCCAATATTTCCTGATAAGCTCTTTAATATGCGGGCTGCCTTCATACTTGCCGTCCTGATTCATCCGGCAGACTCCCGCCGTCTCGTAAAGATTGTAACACGTTAAGTGCGGATGTGCCTTGACCCATTGCATCTCAAAGGGGAGAAAGTGATGCGGCCCGTCATAATGGGTAACGGTTCTGCTTTGACCACTCTGGTAAATGAAAGGCTTCCCGACCGAGCGGACCACATGCCCGAAGTGATCGATGATTTGCTTCACATGCGGGAATTTGAAAAAGTTGGTTTTATGGAATTCCGCATAATCCACGATGTCGCGTACCCACTTCTCCCAGTTCCATACAAAGTTGCTGGGTTTTGTGGTGGCCATCAGCTTGTCGGGAGAACGCAGGATAATCCCGCATAAGTGAACACCAATCTCCCTGTGGCTGCGGTGCAGCAGGCCGGCCGCATCCTCCATGAATGTGTCGAATGCCCGGCCGTTCACAAGTGATGCTTCATAAACATCATCTTTGTTCCCCAGTTGTTCGATGACCGGATCATTGAAACCGTAGGCCAGGGGTTCATTCATTCCGCCGTGACGGGATATACGGATGTTCACGCCGTCCACACCGCGGTCGATGCAGTATTGAACGACATCCAGCCAGTTCTGTCGAACTTCAGGATAGATGGGATGCTGCATTGTTGGATGGCAAGGAGGTTTGCCCCTGCAGACAGCAATGACGCCGGTGTCCTCCCGGTCGAGGGTGAACGTTTCCCACTGGGGCTGGAAATTATACATGCCTTTGCTGTTGGTCTGGAACTGCCGGTTGAACGTGTCGAAATCTGCCAGCAATGCCCTGACCTCAGGCTTTTTCAGGTAATTGACGATACCTAAATCGGAAAGCGCTTTTGCTTTTTCATATATTTTTTCCGGTGAGGAATGAACTGTCGATGGGGCGGAGGGGATTATTTCACCGCGATCATTGACCAATTCAACAAGTTTTTCGATCGCATTGGCAAAGCTTCCCCTCTTGCTGCGTTTTGCGCAGCGCACCTCGATATACTTCACACTCTCGGGCAGATCGAACCCTTTGAAATGCATGATCGTGCTCAGCTTGTCGTCATAGGGGTAGTTCAACCTCCATTCTTTCGAAAGGGCTGTTTCCAATTTCCCCTCGTAACGCTTGAAATTTCCGTTTGTTTCGCTGTACCAGAAGGAAACATCCCCGGCACTGAAGCCGATATCGTCTTCCCCCCAATGCACGAGCCGGACTTCCGCCAGATTCCCGCCCGGGTCTTCTCCATCGCCTTTTTTGCGCGCAATGCGATATTCGGGGTTATCGGCGACGAATGGGCGGACCACATACAGCAGTCCGTTTTCCGTTTTTATGATCCTGTCGTCGTCGCAATGGGGGAAAAAAAAGGGCAAAAGACGTCCTTTAGAACCGGATTCAAACGGTTTGAAAACGGCGTCAAATCGCATTCCATGGCGATGCGCCGCATCGCAGGCCTCCTTCAGTACGTCATAGCCAAGCGGTTGATCTTGATCATAAATATCCCACATCTTATCGATAATCCATTCAAAGCGCACGGCACCAAGCGAGGCGGCGTACTCCATGATATCGTCAATCTGACTCACTTGGCATCCTCTTAGAAGGTCATCGAGAAAGTCGCTGGTCACACAGAGTTCTTTTTTCATTGTTTTCCTCTTTCAAAAGTATTTCGAAGACAGGCGTTTGTAGCGGTTCAATATGGACGGAGAACTTTCCACTGTTTTCCCTGTACGTCCGAACTCCTATTCCCGTTCCGGGGTCGAACCATTCTTCCGGCCGCGCCGAAAAATAGGGCGGTATCTGCGGATCGAGGGTAAACCCCCCTCCACTTGCACGCCACAAACCGCCGCGGTGCTTCTCGGGCACATCGATCGTTGTTCTGGACGGCCGTTCGCTCCCACCACTATACGACCGGTTCCAAACGCGTTCCCCGTCCGGGTTCCAGACCGAGACCCGATCCACGGGGAACCTTCCGCCAGTGCCTGCCCTGAACTCGATCCAGAACTCCTCGATATCCTCGGGCACCCGGAACCAATAGCCGTGACTGTCCGAGTGCCGCGTGTCGGCATTCATGCCCCTTCCCGGCACGTGCGTGCCGTCGTTGTCAGCAGGAACACTGAACACCTCCTGAACGTCGGGGAGGCTGAACGGGAAGAGTATCCGGCTCCAGTTGCGACGAAAGCGCCTCATGGTATGGTGATCTTCCGTATCCATCCCTTCCGGATAGGGCACGCGCCCGGTCACGTCAACCCGGTAAACGCCTTCGCCGCCCGGAATCTCTATCCACTGTGGTGCCTCGCCTTCGCCCGAAAAAACGCTTCCGTCAGGGCCGTAAGCTTCATACTTGAACGGGCCCTCGGACCTCCCCAAATTTCCTGTCAGGTCCACGAACAGCTTAATCGGCCCGTCGCCGTCGTGCTTGACAAATACTTCGACGGGCAACGAGAAATGGTACGCCTCTTCCCCCATGCGTTGGTCAAGGTCCATCCTGAAACGGCTGTAGAGCGGGGTCGGTCGGCCCTCTCCCTGTGCCACGGCAGCCATCGCCTTGGGAATGTCGCGTTGCAGCCCGGGGGTCAAAAGACCATGGCTGTCGTTGACGCCGCGATAGTAAGCGATATCGCCGTCATAGGTTTTGACCGTGAAAACATCCAGCGACGCGGCCAGCCGCCGCCGGTAGAACTCGTCGCCTGTCATATCCCACGCATAAGAGGCCAGACGCGCGGCAGGCCGAAGATCCCGTGAGCCGACGAACAGGCTGCTGCCCGACCGCGCCCGGTTCATGGCTAATCGCCGATGCTCTTCACAGCCGGTAAAACGGTAAAAAGCATGGTCGGCGCCTCTGAAACAGTCCCGGCCAAAAGTGTGCGACCCGCGTAAATCAAAGTAAGGGTCCGCCTCCCTGGCATCGCCATACAAATCCCTGTGAATCTTTGCGATGGAATGGGCCGCGTCCAAAAACCACGGGTTGAAAGTGGCCCGGTACATGTCCAGGTAGGATGTAAGGACGCCTTGAGTTTGACGCGTTGCCGGAGTCGGTGATCCCGGCGACAGGCTCCTGTCGTCGTGCCGTGTCAGCTCGCCGAAAAGCAGCGCCACATCCCTGGCACGTGCGAATCCGGTCAGATAGTAGGTGTTCCACATGTAATCGCTGTCAACGCTGTAACTCCTCAGATGCGGGCCCGAACGCCCGGCCCACGGAAGAAGCGAACGGTCCCATCGGCCCTGCCGGCGGAAATGATCGGGGCCCACGCTCCGGTCAACGTCCTCGCTCGCATAATGGCAAAAGTTGGCGTCCACCATCTGACGCGTCGCGTTCTCGGCGATCTTGAAGAAACGCGGCTCGCCGCTGCGGATAAATGGAATCCAGCGCACCGGCCACGAATGGTGATTGCCGCGGTAGGTGCGGTAGGTGGACACCGTCCGGGCTCCAAGGTTCATGTCCCATGTCGGATAGTCGCCGTGCAGCCACATGCCGTACACGCCGTAGCGTTCCACCCAGTGGGTCGGCGCATCGACAACCATCTCGTAACAACGCTCCACCTCGGCAAAATTTTCGGTGTCCCTTGGGTGAATCGCCACATCGCTGAAAACCCCGCTGCCGCACATCCACGCGGGATCGGGCACCGCCCGCAGCGACTCGTCGTTGAACCCCATGAGAACTTTGGCGGTCTCTTCAGGTGTTTTGTCGGTGCCGGTGAAATACAGGAACATCTCCTCTGTGCGCGCGATGCCCTGCGCGTTGGCCGACTCGGGATGACCTTCGGCCCAATGCCCCTCACGGCTGCTGCTTTCGCTCCATATCTCGCCTTCGGTATATTCATCCGGCAGCCGGAAGTCCAGCAGCTCGCCCTCGTGGGCGAAACGATTCCGGAACACATCATCACGGCTGACCGGACGCTCGAAAGTGGCCGGCGGGTTACGGCGCGGCCAGTTATAAAAAGCGAATCCGCTATCCTCCACCTCCAACTCGCTCGGGAAATTCTGCCAGAAATCCTTCACCCCGAACGATACCCGCGCCCCGCCAACAACACCGCTCATCACCCCCGGCGTGCGTCCTGCATGTTCGGCTTCACCGTTTTCACTGAGAAGGTTGTATTTCCGGTAGTCAAACTGGACGAGATTCGTCCCGCTTAACCAGTTCCCGTCGTCAAAAGAGGCCAAAAATCCTTCCGACTCAAAATCATGGGCGGAGGGGAAGCGCCACCCCATGTTCGCTATCCGGTCGCGGTTGCCGTCGC
>JAGYMJ010000493.1 GCA_018400625.1 Planctomycetota bacterium | reverse complement strand
AAGTTATTGTCGTGCATAAATACTCCTCCACCGGGACAAGCCCGGCGGTAGGAAACCCCAATCAACGGGGTTCACTGAGGAGTTACAAAACGTCACACTTCACCGAACATATAGTTACATTCTAAGACATAGGCGGCTCAGTATGCAAGCCCGGCAAATAGAAAACTGCCGACTCCATCTGACTTCATTCGCGGACGGACGGTTTATTGCGTCTCTTTTTTTGCCTCTGTTTGCTATTCCCATCTGAAAAAACTACAATAGGATTCTATTTTTATATAAAATCCCTCTATAATCACACCACAGGAGAGAATACTGTGAAGATAAAATCGGTGAAAAAAATTCATGATGACGGAAACCACAATGCATTTACCGATCTGTGCTGGTATCGGGACAACATCTACCTGACTTTTCGAAGCAACCCCGTCGGGCACGGAACAATACCGGGTTCAAAAATTGTCGTGATGCGCAGCAGTGACGGCTCGAAATGGGATAAGGTATTTGAGTTCGATGTGCCCGAACGTGACTGCCGGGATCCTCACCTGCTTGTTTTTAACAATACGCTTTTTGTCTATAGCTCAGCTTCTTGCTGCGGTGATATGGATCAGGAGCTTGTTTTCAGAGAAAACACAGGATTCGCCGGCTGGACCACCGACGCCCGCAACTGGGAGGGACCCCAGGAACTTATAGGAACGTATGGTTCTTTCATCTGGAGAGCGGCTTCCTATCAAAACAGAGCGTTTCTCGCCGCCCGGCATTTAGCGTTGGGGGAGTTTGAAGGCGCCCCGCCGGTCTTTGAATCGACCCTGATGGTGTCAGAAGATGGATTGGGATGGAAGCCGATAAGTAAGGTGCAAAAAACAATGGGGTCGGAAATCGCTTTCTTATTCGAAGAAAACGGGGCTATTTTAGCCGTAGCCCGATGCAAGAGTTCTGAAGCGCAATTATGCCGCGCCCAACCACCTTACAGAAACTGGACTCATACCGGACTCGGTCGCTTTATTGGCGGGCCCCTGCTTAAAAAATGGGGAAAGCGTTACCTGGTTGGCGGCCGGAAACGTCAGGGAAAAGAATCACGTACAGTTGTTTCCTGGCTGGAAAATGATCGATTGGAAGACGTGGCCGAACTTCCCAGCGGAGGTGATACAAGCTACCCGGGGTTTGTATCAATCGACGAAAAACACGGCCTTTTGTCCTACTATTCGAGCCATGAAGGGAGTGGAACTAAAGAGGCCCCCAGTTCCATATATCTGGCGGAATTAACAATCTAAAGCATATCCGCCTCGCGGACCAGTAAATATTCAGTGAACCCCGTATACCTCAATACTTACCTCTCGCAGAGGCCTGCCTGCTGCAGGCAGGCGCAGAGAACGCGGAGAACGGCGGAAAAGCTGAGAGCTAAGAGCTGAGGGCAAAGAGCAAACGGCAACGGCAAAGACAACGGCGGCAGTCCACAGATTTCCACAGATTAACAACAACGGCGAACGCTTAGGATCACCGGTTTGCACTGATTTTACGGGTTCAAGAGGACTGCGGTCAGAAACGGCAACGACAAACGGCGGGTCTCACACAAAGACACTAAGGCGCAAAGAACGGCTAAATACCACGAAGCACGCGAAGTTCACGAAGAAGAAAGAAAGGAATTATTGATTTATTTATCCTGCCTGGAG
>JAGYMJ010000492.1 GCA_018400625.1 Planctomycetota bacterium | reverse complement strand
AGCTCTGAATCATTATTCCACCGGCCTGTCTGCGTGCGACGCACAGGCAGGCACAGGGCACGGTGGTGATGAGGCAACGGGGTTCACTGAATAGTTATCACAAAAGGAGAAACGCTCATGAGAATGGACAAATTTACTATAAAAGCTCAAGAAGCGCTGGAAGAAGCACAAAAATCAGCAACCAGACGTCATCATCAGGAAATAAGTTGTTCTCATCTGCTGTTGGCCATGGTAGCACAGACTGACGGTATAATCCACCCGCTGCTGCAAAAACTGGGCGCATCCCCCGGCTCCGTGCAAAAGGAAATAGAAGAAGACCTTTCCAAAATCCCGGAAGTCAAAGGCAGTGACCAGGTTTACGTCTCAAACTCTCTCTCCCAAATACTGCAGGCGGCTGAAGATGAGGCTCAAACGTTAAAGGATGATTATGTCAGTACAGAGCATATTCTGCTTGCCATCCTGGAAAATGATTCCGGATCGGCCGGTGAAATTCTCAACAAACACGGACTGAACCGCCAAAATGTGCTGGCGGCGCTGCAGCAGGTACGTGGCAGCCAGAGAGTGACGGACCAAAACCCGGAGGAACGATACCAGGCCCTCGAACGCTATGCCAGAGACCTGGTCGAAATGGCGCGTCAGGATAAATTGGATCCTGTCATCGGACGTGACCAGGAGATAAGGCGCGTCATCCAGGTGCTGAGCCGAAGGACAAAAAACAACCCGGTGCTCGTTGGTGACCCGGGCGTGGGCAAAACGGCCATCGCCGAAGGATTGGCTCAGCGCATACTTGATGGTGACGTTCCGGAAGGATTAAAGGATAAAAAAGTCCTTTCTCTCGATATGGGATCGCTCGTCGCCGGCGCCAAATACCGTGGCGAGTTTGAAGACCGGCTCAAAGCCGTTCTGAAAGAGATAGAAGCTCAAGAGGGTAGAATTATTCTTTTTATCGACGAACTCCATACAGTGGTGGGCGCCGGTGCGGCCGAAGGCGCAGTTGATGCAAGCAATATGCTCAAACCGGCGCTGGCCAGAGGTGAACTGCATTGTGTGGGAGCAACGACTCTGGATGAATATCGGAAAAATATCGAGAATGATGCCGCGCTGGAACGCCGCTTCCAGATAGTCAAAATTGATGAGCCGAATATCGAAAATACCGTGGCGATTCTGCGCGGTCTGAAAGAAAAATATCAGGTTCACCATGGGGTTCGGATATCCGACAGTGCTTTAGTCGCCGCCGCTAAACTCAGTCAACGTTACATCACCGATAGATTCCTGCCCGACAAAGCTATTGACTTGATCGATGAAGCCGCCTCCAAACTCCGCATGGAGATCGACAGCCTGCCGGTCGAGCTTGACCAGGTTCAACGCCGGAAAACACAGCTTCAGGTCGAAAAAGAGGCCTTGAGAAAAGAAAAAGACCCTGCCTCAAAAGAACGACTGGAAAAGGTTGAAAAGATGCTGAGCGACCTCCAGGAAAAGGAAAATGCCTTATCCGCTCAATGGCGGAATGAAAAAGATATCATCGCCGGGATCCAAAAACTGAACGAAGAACTGGATAAAACCCGGGCGGAAGAACACAGCGCGGAACGTGCCGGCGATCTGGGAAAAGTGAGTCAAATCCGCTACGGGAAGCTGCGTGAACTCCGTAATGAGTTGCAGGAAAAACAGGAAAGACTGAAGGAAATCCAGGGAGAAAACCAGTTGCTTAAAGAAGACGTTGAGACGGAAGATATCGCTGAGGTGGTCTCCAACTGGACGGGAATCCCCGTACAGCGGATGCTCGAGAGCGAAAAGGAAAAACTGCTGCGCATGGAGGATGTTCTGCGCCAACGGGTCATAGGCCAGGAAGAAGCCGTAAAATCCGTTTCAGATACGGTGAGAAGAGCCCGAGCCGGATTGCAGGACCCGCAAAAACCGCTGGGGTCTTTTATCTTCCTGGGGCCGACCGGAGTTGGGAAAACGGAGTTGTGTAAAACGCTCGCGCAGTTTCTCTTCGACGATGAAGATGCCATGATCCGACTGGACATGAGCGAATTTATGGAACAGCATTCGGTCGCCCGACTGATCGGCGCGCCTCCGGGATATGTCGGTTATGAGGAAGGCGGCCGATTGACCGAGGCGGTGCGACGACGCCCCTATTCTGTCATTCTTTTCGATGAAATAGAAAAAGCCCACCGCGAAGTTTTTAACGCGTTATTGCAGGTGCTCGACGATGGACGCATGACCGATGGAAAAGGAAGAACCGTAGATTTCAAAAACTCCATCCTCGTCATGACATCGAATATCGGCAGTGACTGGATCCAAAACTTGACGACGAGCGGTAAAAGGGAAGAGATGGAGACGAGAGTCAGGCAAGCACTTAAGGAAGAATTCCGCCCTGAGTTCCTGAACCGAATCGACGAGATAATTGTATTCAACGCCTTAACCGAAGACTTGATGGAAGGCATCGCCGAAATACAGTTAAAGGACCTCTCCTCTCGTCTGGAAGACCAGGGTCTGTCACTGGAATTAACCCCGGCGGCAAAAAAACTGATTGCTGAAACTGGTTTCGATCCGGTCTATGGGGCGCGCCCCCTGCGCCGTACTATCCAGCAGCTGGTGGAAAATCCTCTGGCTAAACGCATGCTGGAAGGTGAATTTACCGAAGGAACCCACATCGTCGTGGAAGAGAACAACGGCGACATTGAAATAAAAGCATCATAAAATCAACAAAAGATTTTTTTCGTTCCCTCTAACGAACATATTGAGAATATCAAATGGAAGAGAAAAACAAATCAATAAACATCATGGACAACAAGGGGTTCTGGCCCGAAAAATCTTCGCTCGTTGATGCGATTAAAGATGTGTTGTCCATGGGATACTGTAAAAAACAATTCCCCGTAAAAGACTTTGGCCGATTTCGCAGCCCGCAATGGCGCGACGAAGACGATGAATTAGTCCCCTGGCAGAGTGTGGATTGGTATATTTATGATGCACTCAACGAGGAAAGGATGCAGGTCAACGCTGCGGCTCTCCTGCGCAGCCTCTCCAATGAGCCGTGGCGGGATGAAAGGTTGCTTGGCGAACATTATGACATTTTTGTGATCGAAGAGGATCTGTTCTTGCCGGAAGAGGAAGGTCATGGCCCCGGCTACTGCGTGGGCGCTTGCAGAGCTTTTTCCGGGGCCGTCATAAGCACCCACAGGATTGAACATATCTGGGGTATGCCTTATTCCTGCACAAAAACGGAAATAATGAGACAGTTCTGCTTCATGCTCGGTATTCCCTCCCATTTAAGGGATGATGTCACGAAGGGACCGGATGCAACGGCATATTGCCAAAACAACTGCATACTACGTCCGGCTTATAACGCTCCCCAGGATTGGGAAGAGCTCACCGAAGACAGACTCAGATACGGCGCTTTATGCAATTCATGTCGGGACGATCTTCAAAAACACTTTGCCGATAAAAAACATTTCGAGAATTAGTTTCTTCTACCTTAACGGAGAAAGTCCTTCATGACGGCCCCAAGTAATGTCTCTGAAAGAATTCATCAACTGCGTAAAGAAATAAACCGCCATAATTACCTTTATTATATTAAAGCAGAACCCGAGATAAGCGACAGGGAATTTGATGCGCTTTTAAGGGAACTGGAACAGTTAGAAAACAGATATCCCGAACTGATAACCCCCGACAGCCCCACTCAAAAGGTGGGGGGAGAACCCGTCGATGAATTCCGTGCTGTTGAACATCCAACACCTCTGTTCAGCATGGACAATACTTATAACGAGAAGGAACTGAAAGAATTTGACACACGGGTAAAAAAACGCCTCCGACAGAACGGAATCACTGCCCCACCTCGTTATGTGCTTGAACCCAAGGTGGACGGGGTCGCTATTAATCTCATCTATCGCAACGGCACTCTCAGTCAGGCCATAACTCGCGGCAACGGTCGTATTGGAGATGACGTAACCCATAACGCCCGCACAATTGTGAACCTGCCGCTCAGGCTTTATACCGGCGAGAAAACGACTCCGGATGATTTTACGGATACGTTTTTGGAAGTTCGCGGCGAAGTTTACATGCCTTTCGATTCTTTTAGAAATGCCAACAGAGAACGTGAAAATAATGACCTTCAGCCTTTTGCTAATCCCAGAAATGCGACCGCAGGAACATTAAA
>JAGYMJ010000491.1 GCA_018400625.1 Planctomycetota bacterium | reverse complement strand
TAACCCACGGACGCTTGAAAGCGTCCACTACGAGCCGGGTTTTCGGCCAGGGCCCTACTGCTTGGTTGCGTAAGTCCGCGTAAAGTCCTAAGTCTGATATTCTGTGAACCTCGTCAACTCATCTCTTTGAATTTAGGTTGATGCCCGGTTAACCCGCCTAAAAACACGCGCTTCCGGGAAGGGTGTTTTCTTCCATCCTTCCAGCGCGCTCCCGGGCCAGCTCAAGCAGATTATGAGGGTTTCTCGAATCATCGGGAAAGATAGCATACCCACACTTTGTTCTGTCGCAATTAACCGCCCATTTCAGCTTTTCAAACACGTATTTTGCCCCTTCGGGGCCTGTTTCCGGAAGTATAATCCCTATTTCGTTCTGCTTTACGCTTTCTCTCGATTTCGGCCTGCCCGCGTAACCCGGTGGAATTTGTACTGTTAAATCCGAAAACCGGAGATTATCCTTTATAGCCCGAAGAAAACTGTCGCAGCCCCCCCCCGCTATCTGAAATACGATGACCGTGAAGAAATGATTATACCTCTCCGACCTCTGAAGCTCTTCACCCACACGGCAGGCAAAAGCTTTGGCGTGCAGGTAACCCAATTCACCCATCAATTCCTCTAAATGTAACATGATCCGCTTAAGTTCAGATATCATTACTTTATTTACCGATTCAGCTCATTATCACCATTACGCAAAAATTTAACAATTAAACAACAAATTCCGTACCATTCGGCGGGAACGGAACATGAATTTCCCAATCCGGTATATAAACAGCATCATGTTTTAAGCGTTACCTGCGTAAAATATTCGGTAAAATCATTCCTGATAATCCCCCTTGTTTTAAGTGCAGGCTCCGCGGCTGAACGACCGCCGAAGGACGGATGGAAAAGCATTGCGACGACCGAAGGGAAGAACAGGCGCCGTTTGCAGAACAAATCCGGGCCTCCACCCGATTGACACTTTTGGACTGTATATGTTTCGCTTGCCTTTCATTTGCAACATTTGATATTCAATATTGGCAGTTTTTTATCTCTCCCCAAAAAAGCAATCCCCGAATTTACTTGTCAGCGGCATCGGTGAACAAATATCTCAGCGCCTCTCTGCCGCATCTCTCCCGCCTTTTTTAAGGAATTTCAGGAGTGAATAAAAGACGGCATGAATATTGCTTTGTATTCGGGTAAAAATATCGCCAAAGATACAGAGGTAACAACGAGCATGAAATTTAAAGGAGTACATTTTTTGGTTGCAGTTCTTTTTCTGGCAACGGGTGCGATGCTGACTGAAGCCGCTCCGTCCGCCGGGATCAGTGTGGAGCCCTCTACGGACCCATTGATCGTCAAAATTGGCATGCGGCCGGGTCTCTATCCAGTCAGCGAAACACTGCACCTCGAGCTCGAGGCGGCCACGCCGGGTTGGGGCCTATGGATAGAGTCAACCAGTCTGAGTTATCGCCGGGGCGAGAAGATTTGTGCACGCGAGGTGTGCCTGACGCCCGGTGGTGAAGGGGGCGGCGATCCGATCCCCCTCCACAGGCCGGCCTTGGTCGTTGAAGGCGGCGAGACGGGAGTTACGCAGGTCGCCCTGGATCTGGCCCTGAATACGGAAAGTTTTAAAAAATCCGGCACATACACCGGGAACATTCAGGTAGGGGTTCATGAACCGCGCGGCCCGGCCGTGCCGCTCCTTAAAATACCCCTTCGGGTGGAGGTGGAACCGCGCGTGAGCCACAGGATGAACGGCGGCGAGCTGTATCTTGAGTTCGGCCGCTTCGGAGAGGATAAGGAGAAGCACCTGGGCGGCACGGTGGACTCGGACGTGCCGGTAACGCTGAGACTGTCGGTGAGCGAGGGCCGGATCGACTCGGTGCCGCTGGTGGAGGCGAAAGGGCGCGGGGGCGGCGAGGCCGTGCCGGTGCCCATCGGCTGGAGCCTGGCGGAGGGTGGTTCCGATTCGCACCGCAGGCCGGATGCGACCTCGCGGGACGGACGTTCGATCTCCTGGGATATATACGATACGCCGGGGGAGGCGGATTACGAGCTGCGGTCCGTTGCGCGCACCGGTGCCCGTCACGTGCCGGGCACCTACGGCATGAGCGTGGAGATTTCCATCATGCCCCGGCCGTAGCCGGAATTTGGTAAGTCCTCATTGAACCACGGTGATTGGTGGTTCCTACCGCCGGGCTTGTTCCGGGGGTAACGTGTTTCACTGAATCTTTACGTAGTTTGTAATTTGCAGTTCATAAATTGTAATTTTGTTCAAGGGGGTATTCCAACGGCATAAGAAAAGACCAGCCGGCCGGGATCGATGCGGCGCCGTCGCTTCGGCAGGCTCTAAAAGACAAGTCAGGCGCTCCGGCGTCCACTGCGCGATTGCGGACCGCAGGGAAGTGGCCGGTGAGAGTTAAGTTAAAGTTCCGCTATCTTTAAGTGAAAAAGTTTTTAAAAGGAGAAAAATTATGCGTATTCTTAAAGCAGTAATGATTGCAGTAGTGGCGGTTGGTCTTATGGCGACAAGTGCGATGGCGGTCACGGACGAAGATGACGTGACAATCAATATCGAAGTTGCGGAAGAGGTTCAGCTCTGGGCGTCAGATCATGTCGTGGACCTTCTGCTTGATGGGAAAAACGCTGAGAACAGCGATGTCTCTGCGTCATCGCTTAACGTTATGACCAACGTGGCGGCTGACATTTCCGTCGCTGTTGATGGCACTCTTCCTGAACCCATAGTGGGCGGAGGAGGAATCCAATTCTTCATTTTCCCCGAATCGGATGATGAAGCGGGCGCAACTGATGCGATAGCGGGCAACGCCTATAATCCGGCGGGCGCTCTGGTTTGGACAGAGGATACACTTGGTTCTGTTGAAAAGGATTTTGCAGAGGTTGGGATAAACAACAGTATTGCCCTGATTGACAAAGTGTATGCCGCTGCTGCTCCGGGTGAGCTGCCGATGCCGGACGACTTTGAACTGACCGCTACCTATACGATAACGGCAAATAATTAACGGATTGATCTTTTTTTGCAAGAAGGCCCGTCTCAACAGAAAGGCAGGGGGCCGGTTAAACCTGCTCCCTGCCTCTATTTCTGTAAGTCCTCAGTGAACCCCTTAGCATCACCACCGTGCCCTGTGCCGGTGGAATGATGATTCTCAGCTACAGCGGGCATAAACAATACGCTCCGCCGTGTCTCCGCCCAGCCCGGCCCCTGCGGCGCTTGCGCTTAGAGTTTGAGATGAACGATAGATGACAGT
>JAGYMJ010000490.1 GCA_018400625.1 Planctomycetota bacterium | reverse complement strand
TGTGGTACCCCCTCGGGGACTCGAACCCCGGACCCACGGATTAAGAATCCGAACCCGTCATCTCGCTAATCCTAATATAACAACTTGTTACGTGTCGACTAATAATCTTATTGACCTTATTATGGACCGTGTTGTATTTTTCAGTAAAATTCAAGCCCAAAATGCAAGGCAGGTGAAAATCACTTCTTCTCTGCCAACTCACCTTCGACGTATTGATGGATCACACCGGAAACGAGTGTTTGATAGGGAAGGCCTTTTTCCATGGCTTTCTTCTTTATCCCTTTTAGATCATGATCATAAAGACGAATCGTGATCCTTTGATCTTTCCGGAATGTGTTTTTGGCCGCGTTTTTCACTTCGTTGATCTCTGTCCTGGACGGAGGCCGCGCATGGATATCTCCTTTCTCATATGCATCCAGAATGCTCTGTTCTTCTCTGTCGTATTTCACTTTTCTACCTCCTTTTCCTGCAGATAATCCCTGGTTGCCTTTCTGCTGGGAAAAATTGTTTTGAGAAATATTCTATCCTTTTCCCGGACGGAAGGAACCATATAAATATAGTCCTCAACGGCAACAAAATAAATTTTCTGCCCCGGATAATTGTTCTGGTCCGGATGATCGGCTATCTTCCACAAATCGCCCTGCGACAGATGAAAGATAATTTCCTCGAAAGAAATATCTCTTTCTTTTTTCAACCGTTTATTTTTTTCCGGGTTCCAATCAAATTTCATGTTATTATTGTATGCCTTATCAATGCACAAGTCAAATTTCTCGTCAATCATAATACCGATTTTATTTGTCCTTCCCTACTGTGGCGAACGCCATATCCGAAATCCACGCTTGACCTGATTACTTACCGGCATTAGAATATGACAGACAATTCGAGGAGAAAGAGCCATGAACATAAAATATTTTTCAGATACGGATACAGCGCTGGTAGAATTTTCGGACGCTGAAATAGCGGAGACCCGTGAGCTGTCGGAAAACATTTATATAGACATGGATTCAAGGAACAATATTGTCAGCATGACCATCGAACATGCCAGGACGGTCGCTCACCTGCCGGACATCTCTTACCAACAATTTGACAGAGAAGAAGTCACGACATCATAAAGACAGCTCATTTTGCTTTCCTGATATAGCTTTTCGATGAACGCCAACCTTTTCCGTCTGTTTTAAAACCCTCATTTCACCCTTCCAAACACGTCTCTAAGCGTTATACTCTGACACTTTCCATTACGTAACGGCACTCAGTTCAAAAGGTTACTTCGGCCCGACTCCAATGAAATGATATCATCGCGCCTCAATTCATTATTTAGATGTAGTCAGACTGGTCATAAATCCCATTATATCATCTCGTTCCTTTTGAAGCGCTGTATCTGAGATGTCAATAGCTGGCTGAAATATGTTTAAATCTTGCTCAAAATGATTAAATTCATTTAGTAAAGTTTTGCGAGACAAGAGAAAAACTCGTTTTTTGATGGTCTCCACATTTTTATTGGAAAATGCCTTAATTATGATTCGAGAAAGTTGGTCGTATTTATTTGTATTAATTTTATATTTTTGAACAAGAGTTTTTTCCACATACAGCCTTAACCACAAATAATTTAGAATATGTATCAAGGCCCGGTTTAATAGGGGATATTCATCGGGATTAAGTATAATTATACCTTTAGGTTCCACATTACACTGAAGAATATCCGATACAGAAACTGAGTGCGTTTTGGTAATACGCTTTGATCCGAACAACTTATTGTAGACCTTTGTCAAGTTAACTGATGCTTCTCCATACCCATGCATAATCTCGGTCAATTCTCGGGTTATCGCCGGTTCATTTACTATTCGGGAGAAGCTACGCATGAAAGGTACAAGCGCTATTAGCAGCAGTCTCTCATTTTGAACAGAGTCCAACACATCTACTCGAAAAAAATCAACAAGTTTATGCAAATAAAGTAATAATTTCTGTTCTTTACTAAACACTTGGATGAATCCATTTTTTCCTTCCGAAGAGTTGTTGAGAATGTAGAGATTGAAAGATGAGGATTTCTGATGCTCTAAAAGTTTTACAAGATCAGTACTGTGAGTTAGAAGAATTTGTTTCTTTGAAACAAGAAACTTTGCAATGGCGTATACAATTTTGTTCTTGTAAATTGAATCGAAACTAGAAATTGGATCATCTAAAACAATGAACTCTGCGTCTACCTTCTGTGCCTTAAGAAGTTCAAATGCAATCGAAATGAAGTTCTGTTCTCCGTTGCTCAAGTGAAGATCTTGCCTGTCTTTGTTTAGAAACGGCTTTTTGTCAAGAAGGAGCTGTAGGTTCCCCTCATCATCACGAATTAGCTCAATTTCTTTGTCGATACTATTATTAACGAATTTCTCAATAAATAAGACATCCTCATCGGTAAGTTCTGGCTTTTCAGATACGATGGAATCCAACTCTTGTTGGTGTTCGACTAAGGATGATCCGTCCAAGGATTTCGCAAAAAGATTACTAATTTTTTTGTCAACAATGCAAATGTAGTATTCGATCTCTTCTAATAATTTTTCAAAAAGGCTTGTATCATTGTTTATAGCCATATCAAAGATTGCTTTTTTGATTTGAAAGGGATCCTTACTGTCTAACCTTTTCTGTATTCTTTGAAGCATGTCTTTAGTATTTTTATCCAATTTATTCATGAAGGATTTAATTTTTTGTTGCTTCACTTTGAGAAGCGAATCTCGATCCATATTGTTGTCGCATACAACGCAATCACTTAAGTAGTAATATTTACTAAGTATAGCAATTGCGTCCTCGTGCTCCACCACCTTTGTCATGGTTGGGTCAATACTCACATTCTCTTTCATAGCTGCGCGTAATTGTGTGATAACAGAATCGGCACTTTTGACGTCATCAACAAGAAATCGAAGTTTTTCCTCATCATGCTCAGGTATGGTGTGGACTGAAAGTTTTTGAATGAAATCTATAAACTCATCATGATCGATGTCATTGCCTTTTGATCGTTGATTAGCTAAATCTGAAACATATCGACGTATTCTTTCGTTTTTTAGCCATGACGTCAGAGTTGACTTCTTTTTGCTAATACCAAAGTCTTTCTTAAGAGTACTTATAAGCACATCTTCAAATACATAACAAAAAGCTTCTTCAATAGCCTCCTTTAATTCGAATTCCCTTCTGATGTTATCACCAAGAATAAAATCCTTTGCCGACCCCTGAATAATATTCCGGCCATTTTGGTCATCGATAATATGGAAAAATGACACATCGTCTGCTGAGGTATATTCTTTACCTTCATATTCGAGTATGTACTCGGTGTTATCTTCTTTTGATAACACTCTTGCCAATGAAGATTTGCCTATGCCGTTTGGACCGTAGATAATTACGATCCCACTCTCAGGAAACGTCAATTTGTTATGAGGAGAAATATTCAAAAAATTAGCATTAAAAATATTATGTCGGACAATTTTCTTGAATGTCAATTCCATAATTTATTCCCTGTTCAGAGTATTATATGCTATCAGAATTCCACGATTTTGATACCCTGGAAATAGCAAAGCAGATAAACGACAGTAAATTAAGCATTTCTGCCAAAACACAAAACATTAACAAAATCCTTAGAAGCTTCATCACAACCCCGAAAAAACGTCTTTATGCGTTATACAGAAACGCTTTATGCCTTATAGGCATGCAATTCAAAAGTTACTTCGGTCCACCCCAATGGCTTATTCATTTAACTTTAAAGAACGATAAATATCCCCAAAATCATCTGGTTGCAATGCCCACCTATATGCAGGGTGAATCTCCCAATCAAACCCAAAATCTGCGAATCCTCTTGATAAATATCGATTTTCTTCAAAATATTTTCTTTCTATACGTTCTCCTGTTTCTTTTCTAGCAGTCAGAAAATTGATTTTATACATAAATGCGGCTAAGTCTTTTTTTGATGCTTCACGACCATTACTAAAACGAAAATCCCCCATTTGGGAAATATTTTTTATTTTACCTAAAAGTTCATCTGTTTTATAAACATATCCTTCCTTCGCGGTTCTTTCCTTTCTACTTGGTTTCATATTACTTAAAAGCCTTTCTATTTCTGGCAGTTCAGAACGGAATTCATTGATTGTATCTTGTAGCCTTCCTTGCGAATATTCTTCAAAACTATTTTTCAAATCAGAAGTTGTCTCCGGGGGCTGCCCTCGATAAGGTTATGCATTACAATTTTTTACCTTCTCTTTAGGGTATTGTAACACCCCTTGGAAGCGATTTTCACCCTCAAAAATCGGCTCTAACGGGTATTGCAGAGCCCCAAAAACCTTATAACAATGATAAACAACAACTTGTCGAGGGCTGCCCCCGGCCCGTTTTCTAACCCAATCGCGTTGAAATTCAGGCAACTGAATTTCACCATCTTTTATTGCTGCCAGAAGCCCGGGCAGCTGATTCTTTGTGCTATCATATGTGCTCAATCTACTCATGGTAAAACCCTCTTTCCAAAATCTTTCAAGCCGCCATCCATTCCTTGCACAGCACTTCTGCCTGTTCCAGCACGGTCTGGGTCGCTTTTTCCTGTTTGTCCGGCGGGTAGCCGTACTTGCGGAGAATGCGCTTCACTATGACCCGAATCTGGGCGCGGGCGTTCTCACGGACCGTCCAGTCGATCGTTACACTCCGGCGCACCGCCTCGACAAGCTCCCGCGCTATGCCCTTCAGCGTATCATCCCCCAGCACCTTCACCGCGCTGTCGTTGACTTCCAGCGCATCATAAAAGGCCACCTCATCATCGCTCATGCCGAGGTCCTCGCCCCGGCTTTGGGCCTCGCGCATCTCTTTGGCCAGCTCGATCAGCTCCTCGATAACCTGCGCCGCCTCGATCGCCCTGTTCTGGTATTTGCGCACCGCCTTCTCCAACATCTCCGCAAAAGAACGCGCCTGAACGACATTCTTCCGCGTGCTGCTCTTGATCTCATCGCTGAGCAGCTTCCGAAGCAGCTCCACCGCAAGGTTCCGGTGCGGGAGTTCGCGCACCTCCTCAAGAAAATCATCCGAAAGTATCGAAATATCCGGTTTCTTCAGCCCCGCCGCTTTGAAGATGTCGACCACGTCATCCGACGCAACCGCCCGTGAAACGAGCTGACGTACCGCCGTGTCCATCTCCTCGGGAGTCCTGTCGTCGCTGTCCACCGTTGATTTTGCCAGCCCTGACCTGACCTCCTGGAAGAACCCGACTTCATCACGAATCTTTATAGCGTCCTCATGCGGCACGGCCAGTGCAAAGGCCTTTGACAATGCCGATACTTCTTTCATATAGCGTTTCTTGCGGCCATCGACCTGGAGTACGTGCTCCATCGCTGCGGCAACGCCGGAGATACGCTCCGCCGGTTCGGCCTGTATATACAGTGCATAATCAAACCCATGGTACATCGAGGCGACCACTTCGTATTTCTCCAGCATGATCGCGGCGGCTTCGCCCTGGTCGATCGCCGCCTTCCCGCGTCCGCCGGCTTCCGTGTAATCCGCTAAAGCGCGTTTGAGCTGCTCGGCAAACCCGATATAATCCACCACCAGTCCGCCCGGCTTGTCCCTGAACACGCGATTGACCCTTGCGATCGCCTGCATCAGCCCGTGCCCCCGCATCGGTTTGTCAACATACATCGTGTGCAAAGGCGGGCAGTCAAAACCGGTCAGCCACATGTCCCGCACGATCACCAGTTTCATCGGATCTTCGGGGTCCTTGAACCTTTTCGCCAACGCCTCGCGCCGTGCCTTGCTGCGTATGTGCGGCTGCCACTCCGCGTGGTCGGAAGCCGACCCGGACATAACAATCTTCACCGCGCCCTTATCGTCGTCTTCACTGTGCCATTCCGGCCTGAGCTTTATAATGGCGTTATACATCTCAACACAGATTCGGCGGCTCATGCAGACAATCATCGCCTTGCCGTTCATCGCCTCCAACCGGCCTTCAAAATGGTTCACCAAATCCCCGGCAACAAGTGTGAGGCGCTTGTCCGCACCGACCATCGCTTCCAGCGCGGCCCACTTGGTACGCAGCTTCTGTTTGCTCGTCTCCTCCTCGCCCTCGGTAATCTCTTCGAACTCGGAATCGATCCTCGGCTTTTCTTCTTCCCGCAGATCGATCTTCGCCAGCCGGCCTTCGTAATAGATCGGCACCGTAAACTCATCCTCCACGGAACGCAGGATGTCGTATTTATCGATGTAGTCGCCGAAGACCGCCGGCGTGCTACGGTCGTCGCGTTCGATGGGCGTACCCGTAAACCCTATGAAGGAAGCATTCGGCAACGCATCGTGCATGTGGCGCGCGAATCCATCGATGAAGTCGTACTGGCTGCGGTGCGCCTCATCGGCAATCACAACAATATTTCGGCGTGGAGACAGCTCGGGATACTGTCCACCTTTTTCATCGGGGAAGAATTTCTGAATAGTCGTAAAAATCACACCGCCGGCCGGCACCTGGAGCAACGCTTTCAGATGCTCACGCCCGGCCGCCTGCACGGGCGTCTGACGCAGCAGGTCGCGGCAGGAGGAGAACGTGCCGAAAAGCTGTTCGTCCAGGTCGTTCCTGTCCGTAATCACCACCAGCGTGGGGTTTTCCATGGCCGGCTGCTGAATGATCTTTCCGGCAAAGAATGTCATCAAGAGGCTTTTGCCGCTGCCCTGCGTATGCCAGATCACTCCGATTCTCTGGCCGCCGAAATGATCGGAGGGCAGTTCATACGTCGATCCATTCTCTGCAGCTTTATTAAGGTTGAACTCATCCTGCTCGGGAGACCGGCCGTAAAGCAATTCCGGATCGGATTCGATCCCGCAGGCCGACAACGCGCATTCAACCGCTTTGTTCACAGCGTGGTACTGGTGGTAGGCGGCCGCTTTCTTCTCAATCATAGCACCGTCGTCGTCAAAGACGACAAAATTCAGCACCAGGTCGAGGAACCGGCGTTTTTCGAACACGCCTTTGAGCAGCACTTCGAGTTCGACGGAGCCGCGCGGTGCGACCTCTTTTCCGTCGATGGTGCGCCACGCCGCGAGGCCAAGGCCCGCGTTGCGGCCGGGCGCCACCCG
>JAGYMJ010000489.1 GCA_018400625.1 Planctomycetota bacterium | reverse complement strand
TTCATCGCGGGGCAGGCATGATTCGACATGCCCGAGAATATCCTTAAACGCGTTGTTTTCATATTGTTTTATGAGTTCCTTTGCCGCCGGCGCTCTCTCGGATTGGGGGGTGGTGAAAAAAAAGCGGCGGATGGGTAAAGATGCTAAATCGTCAAGAAGAATTTGTGGAAATATATCATGTTCTTGAATGGCGAAAATTTTACGGTAAATAAAACCTAAAAGATGGCTATTCAAAACGGCAAGCAATCCTTTCAGGTTATGATTACTTTTAGTTCTCCGTTGCAAGATATACAATAATGTATTACTAAAAGCTTTTTCATCATAGAAAATCCCGATCAAACGTTTCCCCACAACTTTTCGGAATAAAAGTCGCTCATTAGAAAAAAGTGGTTCGCTGCGTGGCTCTGCCAACCATGGCCCCCATTTTATCCAACTGTCTTGATTCCATAACAAGCTATATTGTCCGATAGATTTCCCCTTGAAAAATGGGAGAAAAGATACTTCTTCTCTTTCTTTAGCCGTAAAGGGACGCTTTTTAACTGTTTTTGCATCTTGTGGCGGCTGCCCTTTACCTTTTTGATAAGCCTTTAGGCCATAATTGACAGTCACTAAATCTCTTACTTTTAAAGCATATTTATAGATAGTGCTAAGGATGTCTGCTTCTTGAGGCATTAAATATGGATTGATAATATGTCCCTGAGTATTAAGGTGGAAGCTTTGCTCTCTATAATACCCTCTTTGATCATCAATCTTATCTATGGAAGCTTTTTTATGGTAGGGGGTTATCAATGTCTGAGTAGATCGGCTGGAAGATTCCCCTACTTTCCTTAAAACATATACACATGTGTCTACTGTCGCTTCAGAAAAAACAGTAGAAGGTAAAGCCACGAGCTTCTGCAGAGAAGAATTCACTAATAAAAAAATCCGTAATCTTTCTGTAAAATCTAAATACATCCAATTGTCTGGCACAATCAATCCGGAATACCCAGAATAAGCCAAAAGTTCAAAACTATGCTGCATAAAAGCGACATAGTGCTCTGGTCTATATTGTACATATTCATAATTATTATTCAGAAAATTTTGTGTATCACTATCATTAACTGAACCATACGGTGGATTCCCGATAACGATATCAAAGCCGCCGTTTTGTATCCTGTCAATACCGCCGTTGCGTTTTTCATAAAACACTTCGGGGAATTCAACATCCCAGTGAAAGAACCGCCTTTGCGCGGCTTCCTTCTCGGCCCGCATCAGCCTTTCTTTGTCCGCTGACGAAAGATTTTCTATGCTGTTCTCGTAATCTTCCGGGTTGAACCCGCGCCCGTGTTTGATGAAATATGAAGCTTTCTCCACGCCAAAATCTTCAGCGATCAGACAGTTCAGCATCGCGCGATAGCCGTCCATGTTCTTCTCGGCCTGACAGTAGGCTTTTCGACTCCGTTCGACGTCTTCGAAACTTGCATCGCTCAACTCCGCCACCGTCCAGAGATGCCCGATAGCACGCTCGAAATCGGTCTCGACGCGCCAAAGATTCTTTATCACGCCCGCCTCGCTGACCTGAACGGCCTCCGCCTCTTCAAGATCACTCAGCGATGCGCCGACCAGGCTGTTGCCGCATTTTATATGATGGTCGAGGAACGACAGCGGCGCGCCCGCTGTGAAAGCGTGCAGCCAGAGGCTCAGTTTCGTCAGCTCGACTGCCAGCGGGTTCACATCCACGCCGTACAGGCACCGCTTCAGCACCATCCGCCTCAGCATATTCTCGTCATCCAACTGCTCATCTTCGCCCTCTATAACAATGCCCTGCGCCTTAAGCGAGGTCACCACCTTTTCCCGGTCTTCCTCTATCTGTGCGTAAACCGGCGAATCTCCGTAGTGTTCCTGCATCCGCCGGAGCCGGTCCAGCATGTAGTCCAGAGCACCGACAAGAAAATGCCCGCTCCCCAGCGCGGGGTCCAGGACGTTGAGTTCGAGCACCCGCAGGGGCGGATCATAATCATGAGCCGGCCCCGCACCGTCCAGGATGTTGAGAAGTATCTCCTTTCGGTGGGAATTCGACGAGGCACCCGTAAACCATTTCCTGGTGATTTCAGGACATTCCGGCGGTCTGAACTCCAGCACTTCGTCAAGCAGTTCAGCCCACGTCCTGTTCCCGTCCGCACCCGAACCGTCGGACGACCGTATCTCGCGCGCCAGTTCACACTCGCGCTCGATACGGTCTATTTGCGGCCCGACGGTATTTTCGACGATGTAGTTGACGATGTAGTCGGGGGTATAGTAGGAACCGGTCGCCTTACGCTCCGCCTTGTCATTGATCAGGTAAAGGTCTCCGGGGCTGATATCCGCGGCTTCGGGGTCAACGGTGGACTTCCACACGAGCTTTCCCTTCTCCGCCGCTTTCATCAGGCAGGAATCGGCAATCTCGAGTTGAAACTCCAGCAGTCCCTCATACACCGACCCGAGGTGCCGCACTCCAAGGTCGCGGAAGTCGATAAAATTCGGTCTGTCGTAGCCGTCCACGCCTTCGCGCGTGAGCTGCATCAGCGCTTCGGCAACATAATAATCCGACAGCGCGTTGGCTTCCAGGAACTCGGCGGCGGGTTGTATATCCGGATCGCCCAGCCCGTCGGGCGAGAAAAGACCGCCGTTGTAGCGCGGGACATTGAGCTGCTCATCGCCCTGGTCGATCATCTGGAACAGGTTCTTGAGCTTCGACCAATTATTCGTCCTTTTACTGCTGAAGCGTGAGCCGTCGCGTAATTTCTCATAGATTTCCTTTTTCAGGCGGTTGAGGCTGTAGGAATTATAATTTAATGTATTGTCGCCGACGGAGATCAGTTCACGGGCTTCCGCGTAGAGCAGAAAAAGCAGGCGGTAGAGAAGCAGTAACGTAGCGCTGTATATGAGGTCGAGCGTTTCCCGGTCTTCCGGCCCGACCGCCTTTCCTTTAGTGTTCAGGTGCTCGATAAAACCTTTGCCGATAATCGGCACGATGGAATCGAAAACGCGGTCTTTTAGGCTGTCCTCGACCCTGCTTGCATAATGCCGGCTGCTGCGTCTGAGCCGTTCGAGGAAACTTTTCCCGCCTCGGTCGGGATCGAAAGCCGCCTTACGGAAAAAAAGGTAAAACCACTTGAAAGCCTCGTCCGGCGCATCGGCGTTCAAAATGGCGGGGAGGTCAACTTCATAGTAAAGTGTCTGGCGTGATTCAGGGGGATTATAAAAGTACAGCCGCCACAGGCGTCCATTGGTAAGCATCCCCCACTTCAACCCGGAGTTGCCGAGGTAACCGATGATCTGGGCCTCAGCTTGAGCGCCGGGGCCTTTACCGCTCAGAGGTTTATCCCATGACTTAACTTCGAGAAAAGCGGTCACATGCTCAACATTGCCGTCTAACGCACTTACCTCCTGTTCAGGTGAAGAGAAAAGAGCATAATCGGGTTTTTGAGTTTTTTTGTTATACGTCCGGAATAAATACTGTCGTTGGTATTTCCAATCCAGCAGTTCCAGGACGACCTCGATGAGTTTCTGTTCCTGTGCTCCCTCGCTTTGTTTTTCCAAAAGTAATGATTCATCATTGAACAGATCAGCGAGTTGTTTCCTTATATTTGAGGGATCCATTTGCCATTCATTCTCATCGTGCAGGCGAGTGCTCAGGTAATGCTGCGAGAAAAGATTTTGGTTTTTGATGAAGCTCTTACTCATTTTCCAGTGCTCGAATCAAAAAAGTTGTTGAATAACCATATGAGCCCGTTGCGTAGTCCACGATATTTGCGCAAAATATACGATATATAGGATTTATAGGACGTATTATACCATATAAAAGGTAAATATCCACTGAATATGCTTTTTCTTAAGACGAAAGGCCCGCCCCGGGACCTACGTGCGAAAAGATTGACCGGATTTTTTACAGAAAAGTCAATATTCGTCATCAAAAAGTCAATAATTGCT
>JAGYMJ010000488.1 GCA_018400625.1 Planctomycetota bacterium | reverse complement strand
GCGCATCCACCAATAACACGCAATCCGGCCAAAATCGTAGGGTGGATAAGCAAAGCGCATCCACCAAATGCCCAAGCGCAGCTTGTTCCTTACCCATTAACCATTTAAAACTTAAAACTAACTTATTAATTATGCGCGTAGTGAAGATATAGGATTTTCAAATGGCATCAAAGACACGCAAAGAAATTTTTGATCTTCTTTCTCAAAATTTTCTCCAAATGAGAAATGATTATGGCGTAGAGCAAATGGGGGTTTTCGGATCATTTATACGAGGGGAACAACGTTCTGAAAGCGATGTCGATATACTTGTAGAATTTTCGCGTCCTGTTGGCATGATCGATTTTATTCGGATAGAAAACAGGCTGCAGGATTTGCTGGGGATCAAGGTGGACCTGGTGACTCGCAATGCCCTGAAAAAAAATATCGGTCAAAGGATATTAAACGAGGTTCAATATGTCAATTGAGCGCGACATCAAAGATTATTTGATCGATATTCAGGATTCGATAAAGGATATAAAAGACTTTGTAGCAGGTATGGATTTCATTCATTTTTCCTCGGATCGGAAAACCGTGAATGCTGTCATAAGAAGCCTTGAAATCATAGGAGGAGAGGCAGCGAAAAAGATTCCAGACAACATACGTGCCGAAAATCCGGAAGTTCCATGGAAGGAAATTGCGGGAATGAGGGACAAATTGATCCATAATTATTTCGGGATCGATTTGGAGATTATATGGAAAACAATTCATGGGGATCTGGATGGTCTTGAAAGTACAGTCAACAAGCTTGTCTAAAAAAAAACGACCATCAAAACCGACGCCTATCCGCTCACCGTTCTGGACCGCCCCATGGAAAGCGAAACCTGTAAGATCGTGGAAAACGCCTACCGGGCCACCCTCCTGGCCTTTATGGACGAATGGTCGGTCTTTGCCGAACGCAACGGGGTGGACATCATCAAGGTCATCCAGGCCATCAAAATGCGCCCCACCCACAATAACATGCTCTTTCCCGGCCCGGGCATGCATCGGTGGCTACTGCCTGCCCAAGGACGGCGGCCTGGGCGTCTGGGCCTATCATTCCCGTACCACACCTGCTACAGCGGGGCCGAACTCATCGTGCGCAAGCTCATCGAAATGGGCGCCGAAGTCTCCGTCCACGACCCCTATGTCAAACACTGGTGGGAACTGGAAAAGCAGGACACCTATCCCTCCCCGGACCACTCCATGGCCCGTTTTCCCGCAACCAGGAAAAACTTCAGGACCTCCGCATGGAACCCGACCTGGCCGCCGCCTGCCACGGCGCCGATGCCGTAATCCTGGCCGCCCGGCATAAAGTCTACCTGGAACTGTTCCCGGACGAGCTTATCAAAATGGCCGGCGGCCCCATCGCAATAATCGACTGCTTCGGGATTTTGAATGACGAAGAGATCCGGCGCTACTTTGAGCTGGGCTGTGAAGTCAAAGGCCTTGGCCGCGGCTACGTCAAGCGGATCAAGGATATGGTCTTGAAATCATAAGGCAGTAAAACTATGACCAACCACATCATCGATCTGATTTCAGCCGGAGAATCAGAAGCCCTGGAGTTTAAAAAAACTTTTGGAAAAGAGGCGGTTATTTCTCTATCTGCCATGGCGAATACCATGGGTGGATGGGTATTGCTCGGCGTTGACGATGATGGCGTGGTAAAGGGGTTTGGTGGCGGAAAAGAAAAAACCCAGCAACTGCTCAATGAAATAAAACTTGGCACCTATCCGCAAATCGTCCCTGCCGTGCGCAATTTTACAGTTCACGGGAAAAAGATCATTGGCCTTCTGGTCAACGAATACCCTGTCAAGCCTGTGGCCTTCAAAGGCCGGCACTATAAACGTGTTGGGAACAGCAATCATCAGCTCAGCCTGGACGAGATTGTAGATTTGCAGCAGCAATCTCTGTCGCTTTCGTTTGACGCCTATCCCTCCCGTTCCGGGATAGATGATTTGAATGCGCAACTGATTGAGCAGTTTGTGGCGCGTGTGAATAAAAGAGGTCGGGTAACGCTTCAAGACGACCTGCAAACAAACCTTGTTAAGTTGAAACTTATTCGAGAAGGAGAAATAACCCTTGCAGCAGAATTGCTTTTTGGCGCGCCCGATTGTGCCATCCGGATCGGTCGATTCAAGTTGGAGGCAACGATCATCGACGATAATGTCGTCCGGGCGCCGCTAATGCTTGCGGTTGAGCAAGCGCTGACATTTATCAAGAAGCACATCAATCTTTCCTATCATTTCGACGGGAGCATTGAGCGCAAGGAGCGCTGGCAGTATCCGCTGGAAGCATTACGTGAATTATTACTGAACGCGGTGGTGCATCGGGACTACAAGAGCGCGTCCGATATCGTAATCAAGATTTTTGACGACCGGATTATATTTACAAACCCTGGGAAACTCTATGGAAAATTGCGTGTCGAAGATTTGGAGCGTAACGATTATGTGTCATCATTGCGGAATCGGCTGTTGGCCGAGGCTTTCTACTTGACAGGCGATATCGAGCGCTATGGCACCGGGTTTGTTAGAATTAGGGAGTCTTTAGTTGCGTATCCGGAAATTGCGCTTAATTTTGAAGAAATAGGGGATTTTTTTAAGGTTGAACTGCGTCAGGGGGCGCAGGATGCCCCCCCAATCACCCCCCCAATC
>JAGYMJ010000487.1 GCA_018400625.1 Planctomycetota bacterium | reverse complement strand
AGAAGAGTCGATGCGGAACATTTTATTTTCTCTGATGAGATTACGCACGGCATTATTGGCGATTAATATTTCATGAGCGGCAACGAGCCCCTCTTCATTGACTTTAGGAACTAATGTTTGACTGATGACACAGACCAGAGTGGAGGCCAATTGGGTTCTGACCTGTTCCTGCTGTCCGGATGGGAACTGATCGACAATCCGTTCCACGGTTTCCTGGGCGCTGTTTGTATGCAGTGTCGAAAAGACCAGGTGACCTGTTTCGGCCGCGGCGATGGCGAGTTGGGTGCTGTCGAGATCACGCATCTCTCCTACCAATATGACATCCGGTGCTTGTCGGAGAGCGCGTCTGAGCGCCTCCTTGAAGTCGGGAACGTCCGCTCCAAGTTCCCGTTGACTGATAACGGCCTCTTGATGTTGATGACGGTATTCAATGGGGTCTTCAATAGTAATAATATGAACTTTACGGTTGGCATTGATATAATCGATCATCGTTGCCAGCGTGGTGGTCTTACCGCTGCCGGTGGGCCCCGTGACCAGGATGAGCCCGCGCGGTTTATACAGCAGTTCCTGTATTCGTTGATCCAGTCCCAACTCTTGAAAGGTCAGGATTTCCCAGGGGATCAACCTTAAAACTATACATATATGACCCTGTTGACGATAAATAGCGACCCGGAAGCGTCCCTGTTTCTCGAAAGCAAAGCCGAAGTCGGTCGAGCCGAGTTCCTGAAGCTCCTGTTGTTTATGTTCCGGAGTTATACTTTTCATTAAGGCAACGGTATCTTCCGGCTCGAGCGTTTTGGTTTGCAAGCTTCTCAGTTCACCATACAGCCTGAAGACCGGCGGTCGTCCAACGGTCAATATAATATCTTCGGCTTTTTTCTTTATGGCGGCGGTGAGCAATTTGTCCATCTGGATCATAATCCTGGGTCCCCATAATGTAAGAAGGATATATTGTAAATATTCAGATAAATACTCCTCCACAGGGACAAGCCCGGGGGGAGGAACCACCAATCAACGTGTTTCACTGAGGACTTGCGATACATTAATTAATATCATCGATGCTGCCGGCAACCCTGATGACTTCTTCGAGAGTGGTCATACCGCTTTGCGCTTTGCGCAATCCATCTTCCATAAGGGTGACCATACCCTCGGACCGGGCTTTAGCCCGCAGTTCACCAGCCTGGGCGCCGCCGAAAGCCATATCGCGAATTTCCTGAGTCATTTCCATCAATTCAAATATTCCTTTACGGCCACGATATCCTGTGCCGTTGCAGTCCGAGCATCCGGCGCCATGATAGAAGGTCATGGTCTCTGCCTCTTCAGCGCTTAGTCCAACAGCTCGATAGTAATTTTCGGGGTATTCATAAGGTTCTTTGCAGCTTTTGCATATCTGCCGGACAAGCCTCTGTGCCATCGAGGCCACTACCGACGAAGCGACCATAAACGGTTTGATCCCCAGGTCGATCAATCGGGGGATAGCGGTCGGCGCGTCATTGGTATGCAGGGTGCTGAACACAAGGTGTCCGGTCAAGGCGGCGCGCATAGCAATTTCAGCGGTATCCTTGTCACGTATCTCACCGACAAGGATGATTTCAGGCGCCTGGCGCAGCATTGCCCTGAGGATACGTGGGAAACTTCTTCCTATGCTCATATCGACTTGCGTTTGATTAATCCCCGATATCTGATACTCTACAGGGTCTTCAGCGGTAAGAATTTTGGTATCAGGCCGGTTCAGCGCGTTTAATGCGGAGTAAAGAGTGGTCGTTTTCCCGCTTCCGGTAGGTCCGGTAACGAGAAAAATGCCATTAGGCTGACTAATAATATTCTGGAATCGGGAAAGGTCATCCTCATGGAAACCCAATTCGGTCAACTGCACTCTTACCGATTCTTTATCCAGAATACGCATAACAACGCTTTCGCCGTCCGTGCATGGGATATTGCTTACACGCAGGTCGATGGGTCTGCCGCCGCATTTGAGAATGATGCGGCCGTCCTGAGGCCTGCGTTTTTCGGCCAGGTCCATGCCGGACATTAGCTTAAGGCGCGCCGTCATGGCATTCTGCAGCCTTTTTGGCGGGGACTCAACCTCGGAACATACGCCGTCAATCCTGTATCTTATACGTAAACGCTTGGAGAGTGGCTCAACATGGATATCACTGGCTCGGGCACGCACTGCTTCCTCGATGACAAGATTGACGAGCCGGATAATTGCTACATCATTTTCATCCTCTTCTTCGCCCTCCTCTTCTTCTTCGGCCGTTAGTTCTGCAAAGGATACTTCACTCTCTGTAAATTCTTGCAGCATTGTATCTACAGTAGATTCTTCACGCCCGTAATAACGTTCAATGGCTTCTTCAATATCATCAGGGAGGGATAAAACCGGTTTGATTTCACGGTTCAAAACAAATTGTAAGTTGTCGATTGTGTTTAAATCCAAATCTGAAATGGCCACTGTTAAACGCGAATTTCTCAAACGCAGGGGCATGATGTTGTGCATTTTTGCTGTATCCATCGGCACCGCTTCTACGGCTTCACTTTGCGGTTTTATGCGTGCAAGATCGGCTACAGGGACATCATATTGCTCGCCGAGGCATTTTAAGATATCTTTTTCTTCAACAAATCCGAATTTGCACAGAACCTCGCCAATGCGTATTTTCTCGCTGGATTTTTTTTGATATTCAAGTGCCTGTTCAATCTGGTCTTCGTCGATAAGTCCCTTTTCTTGCAGCCTTTGCCCTAATTTTACCCTTTGCCCCATAATTGAAATCCTACAAATCTAACTTGATGAGAAATGTAATCATCTTGATTATATGATATAATATGTCAGATTTCAATTAAACGCCAATCAATGGAGTCTTTAAACTTGTAAAGTTAAACTAAATAAAAGGATAGATGATGGGAAATGAAAAACATAATAAGGCATTCAGCAGCATAACCGATGTGCTGGAAGATTTCCGCAAAGGGGAATTTGTTATAGTTGTTGATGATGAAAACAGGGAAAATGAGGGGGATTTAGCCGTAGCCGCTGAATATATCAACCCTGAAAAGGTTAATTTTCTTATCAATGAAATCAGAGGATTTCTCTGTGTTGCCATTGCCCCATCATTGGCCGATAAATTGGAACTCAAACCTATGGTGGAGGAAAACCGGAGCAGACATGGCACGCCCTTTACCGTGTCCGTAGATGCTGCCGAAGGGGTCACCACCGGGGTCAGCGCGCGTGATAGGGCTCATACCATCCAGACAATGATT
Source organism: Planctomycetota bacterium (assembly GCA_018400625.1). Lineage (GTDB taxonomy): Bacteria > Planctomycetota > Brocadiia > SM23-32 > SM23-32 > PUMZ01. The sequence continues at coordinate 7,440 of JAGYMJ010000487.1, read as the reverse complement.
GAAGATGAGGCACGCCCCGAAGACCTTGTGCGCCCAGGACATGTCATGCCCCTGCTGGCGCGATCCGGTGGAACTCTGGTGCGGGCCGGGCATACTGAGGCGGCCGTAGATATTGCACGGATGTCAGGGCTTAAACCTGCCGCCGTCATCTGTGAGGCGATGAACAAAGACGGCTCAATGGCAAGACTCCCCCAGCTTGTCAAAATTGCCGAAAAATACAGTTTGAAAATCTGTTCAATCGTGGATATTATTAACTACAGACATAGTTTTGAATACCTTGTCAACAAGATCGTTTCTGTTAACCTGCCTTCCAAATGGGGAGATTTCACCCTCCATTATTATCGCTCCGAATCCGATAACAAAGAGCACATCGCTATATGCTGCGGTGATATAGGTGAAAAGGGGAATTCCCCTGCCAAAGAAATTGAAGAGCCGGTTCTGGTCAGGGTCCACGATGAATGTTTCACCGGTGATATTCTTGGTTCCTTCAGATGCGACTGCGGAGAACAGCTTGCCGAATCACTAAAGAAGATACAGCAAGCCGGAAGGGGGGTCGTGCTGTATATGAGACAGGAGGGCCGAGGTATAGGGCTGGAACACAAACTGCACGCGTATGCCCTGCAGGAAGAAGGGCTGGATACTGTTGAAGCCAATGAAAAATTGGGGTTCCCAGCCGATAAACGTGACTACGGAGTGGGGGCACAAATTTTGCGGCACCTCGGCATAAGAAAAATGCGGCTTATCTCCAACAATCCGCGTAAGTTTAACGCACTCAAGGGCTACGGTCTTGAAATAGTTGACCGGGTGCCGATCAGTATTAAACCACGTAAGGAGAATATAAAATACCTCAAAACCAAACTTGAAAAAATGGGACATATGCTGGATTTGGATGAATTCACAAAAGAACAGGAGTAAATTTACTCAAAGCGGGAATATGTTCCTATGAATGTAAGTTCTCAGTGAATCACATTGTTCCTCCACCGGCACAGGGCACGGTGGTGAGAAAACGATGCACTTCACTGAATATTTTCCTATGAATAAAGAAATCAATGTTTCTTATCTGAAAAGCGTTCTGTGCCGCAATAATCTCTCTCCCAATAAGTTATTAGGACAGAATTTTCTCGTTTCAAAACATGTGTTTTCTAAAATCTTGAATTGCGCGCGCTTAACATCGGAAGATACCGTTCTGGAAATCGGCGCCGGTATCGGGCGTCTTACCTCATTGCTTGCAGACAGGTGCCGAAAGGTTATATCTGTAGAGATAGACAGCGGATTATTTAAGATAGCCTCCCAGAGACTCAAAGGGAGAGAAGATGTTTTCCTGATACACGGTGACCTTCTTGACGGGAAACATCACATTTCCGATGAGGTTACCCATAGCCTGCGCCGGGTACATCAATCCGGGCCGATCAAGGTGGTCGCCAACCTTCCTTACCAGATAAGCTCACCGGCCATCATCAACATTTTGGAGTGGGAAATTGCTGTCGGCAGGATGTGTGTTATGCTGCAAAAAGAAGTTGCGGAGAGACTTACTGCCGTTCCGGGGCAGTCCGAATATGGGCCTTTATCTGTTTTTGCCGGCTACCGGGCCGATATGACTGTATTTGCTGAGGTTGCCCCTTCGGAATTCTGGCCGCAGCCCGAGGTACGTTCCGCTCTTGTGGATATTGTCCGTCGCGAACCGGAAATCACAGCAGGAGAATACCGTGTTTTCTCAAAACTCGTTAACCTGCTTTTCCAAAATCGGAGGAAAATGCTTCGAAAAGGTCTGAAAATGGGATTTGGTGGAGATGCAGCCAACCGTTTGATTGAGAAGTCCGGCATCAATGAAAAAAAACGGCCGGGGGAGTTGACTACGGCTGAATTGGTTCATCTTGCGAACCTGCTGACGGAAACACAAAGGGCTTACTGAATACTTCCCCGTTCGTCGTTGTCGCATCCTGGGAAAGCTAACGAAGCCAAGCTGGGGCTTGGTGCTCCCATGAGGTGAAATTGCGATAAAGAACGTGGTTCACTGAATACTTACGATTCAGCTTGATCGTAAAAAAAGCCCTTTTAAGAATTGTCCGTCAGTCTTCCATATCGGATTTTGACTCGACGACTTTTGCTATCAAACCGTAATCAAGAGCTTCCTGTGCTCCGATCCAGTAGTTGCGTGTCGTGTCCTTTTCGACCTTTTCAATCGACTGCCCTGTTTCATCCGAAATGAGTTTGTTGATCTTTTCTCTCATCTTGACGATTTCATTAGCTTCGATTTTTATATCGGCGGTAGCACCCCTGACACCGGTCGAAGGCTGGTGCATCAAGAACCGTGAGTTAGGCGTACTCAGTCGATTTTCCTTTTTCGCGGCCAGCAAGACCACGACCGCTGCGCTTGCGGTGAGTCCGTTAGCGATGCAGCGCACCGGTGACGATATAAAACGGATCATATCGAAGATGGCATATCCCGCATCGACATCCCCGCCGGGGGAATTGATATAAAGGTTAATCGGTTCTGAGGGGGCCTCATCATCCAGCAAGAGCAATTGAGAATTTATTGATTCCGACAACTCTTTAGAGACCGGTTTTGAAGCCAATACAGTTCTTGATTTGAAAAGTCGCTCTGCAAAAGGCCTTGCCTTATTCTTTTCCGTCTCTTCCTTTTCACATCCATTGATTAGATCTTTTTTTTCAGTATTCATAATTAAAAATATTTTTAGTGTTCATATGAAAATATATCGTCTTTACCTATCAGTCTTCGGGCTTCTTCTGTAAATTCCACGTGCGCTTTTTTCTCTAATCTGTCTAAAAAATTTCTCTGATTTTCCTCGAATTTTTGCATCATCAGCTTTTTGTATATCTCTCCTTGAACCTCTCGAAAGTCTTTGATCCCTGCCTCTTCGATCTTTTCTAATTTTGCAATGACGAAAGTCTGCCCTCTGTCGATCACATCGGAGATTTCACCAGGCTGCAATCCTCGGACCGACGCAGGTCGCCAATGGGGATGATTTTCAGGTATTTCTTCACTATGCAAACCCTCAGTGGCTTCGTCATAATTGAAAGAGTATCTTCTGACCAGTTCTTTGAAGTCTTCTCCTTCTCTTGCCAGTTCGACAATTCTTTCCGCCCGGTCTCTGACATCCTCCCTGTCTTCACCCCCTCGGGGAGTCACATATAATGTCCTGTAATAAATTTTTTGTGGAACCTTGAAATCATTTCTGTTCCTGTAATAATAATCTTTCATTTTTGCCGGTTTAACATGCGGTTTTTTGACTTCCTGCCCCATGAAAGACTGATATAATATCATTTGAGATTGTAAGTTTTTCCATTCATTCAAAGTTATACCCATTTCATGCATCCCTTCTACCACGGCACGGCGTGAACCGCGTTTTTCCTTCATTTCAGTAAGTCTATCCTCAACGGCTTCCTGAATGACAGCATCCATGTTTTGGTTGGTTTCCCTGAATTTCTCCTTTGCCGTTGATAACACCAGCTTTATCTCGAGCATATCCGAAATGGCCTCGCCTCTTAAAGAGCGTCTTTCAAATTCCGGGGCGGTATCCCATTCACTGCGGTATTCTTCCGGAATGAAAAACACTTTGATAAATGTATCCAATTCTCTCTGTGTTATATTATTGCCGTTATAATGAACCAAAATGGTCTCTTCTCCGCCCGCTTTAGCCGCCGCCCGCACGTTCGAAACGAAAAAGATAACAAGCAAAACGAGTAGATAAAAGCAGCATCTTATCGTTTTGTTTTTATGCAAAGGCATCCTCATAAATTTCATGTGACCTTTAATTAAAGTTCAGCAACCGGCTCCTTTAAGTCGAGGTAAATATCCACTAAATCAAGGTCTGGTCAGTAGTGCTCAGGCATGGTGCCCGAGTTCCCGCCGAGACAGGATGCAGTGAGCATTGACGATTAAAGGATTTGAAAATCTGCAATCAATAAACATTTTCATGTTCTTTTTTTCAGAACATGAAAAGATATTATATCATAAAAAGCCATTTGATTCCTGTCCCATCATTTGAACTATTTCTTCTTCTTGGTATAATAACATAAAATCATGGTCTTAGTAAAGAAGTCAATAACAAAAATTATTATTTAACTGTTCTAAAATGCAATGAAGGAGGTGAAACTTAGCAGATGGCAAAGATTATAGTAAAGCCCGATGAAGAAATTCGTGAAGCTTTGCGCAGGTTCAAGAAAATATGTGATAAAGAAGGTGTCGTAAACCGTATGAGGAGCACAGCCCGTTTTGAAAAACCTTCCGAAGTCCGTAAAAGGAAAGAAGAAGAAAGGATTAAAACCATACGTAAAGCCCAGAAAACAGCCGGTAATCTGGCAAAAAATTAGTTAAGTGGATACATCCTGGTTGCACATGCGTGATACGCTGGAATGGTTAAACGGAAGTTCCGGCGCTCACAGGGTGCTTTTGGGTATTGGCTATAAGGCCCATTACGGTGCCGCAATTGCTGCTCTTGCACATGCACGTCTGAGCGTGGATCAGCGTCATCTGATTGTGCATGGCAATGCAGAACGGCTATTGAAGCTTAAGCCGCTGCACAAAAAACAGGTTCAACCGCCAAATCGGCTGCTGGAGAATAAACCGCTCTGTGTGGGGAAGGTCTGCCCGGTAATTTGCAGACAGAAGAACTTTTTAATGAGCATTGTGACCGATTTTCGGGTTACTTGGTTTACAATCCCCTCTATGCCGCTCCCGCATCAAGAATTAAAGCCCGGACTGGCAGCTAGCGCGCGCAAAATGATGAAATTCAGAATGTGACAAGAGTTTTTTTTAATGCCTCATTGTGCTTTTCCACCAATCCAAGGTTTTTTTAACAACAGGAGGAAATGACAGACTATGGCCGACCCCGGACCTAATATCATCTTCATAATGTCGGATGATCACGCATCACATGCCATGAGCTGCTATGGCAGTCAAATAAACCAAACTCCCAATATAGACCGTATTGCGAAGGGGGGGATGAGGTTGGATAATTGCTTCTGTACCAACGCGCTATGCACTCCAAGCCGTGCATCAATCCTGACAGGCACCTATAGTCATATCAACGGCGCCACGACGCTCTCGCCCGCCCGAATGAATCCCGATCTGGCAGCATTCCCCCAATTGCTCCAGGATAACGGCTATCAAACCGCTATCTTCGGGAAATGGCACCTCGGTACCGAACCCGATAGCTGCCCGAAAGGGTTCGATGATTGGACCGTGCTTCCCGGCCAGGGGCGATATCATAATCCGGAGTTTATTTGCGAAAACGAAAATGGACTCCAAAGATATACCGAAACAGGCTATGTGACAGATATTGTTACGGATATGAGCCTTGATTGGCTCAAAGACCGCAATCCCGACGCACCGTTCTGCCTGCTCTGCCATCATAAGGCCCCACACCGTCCCTGGTACCCTGACGAGAAGCATGCAGGTATGTTTTTAAATGAAGATGTTCCCGAACCGGAAACACTTTACGACGATTATTCCAACCGGGCTTCAGCGGCCGAAGCTGCCCGGATGCGGGTGGGGCCGCATATGAGCTACAGGGACCTGAAAAGTGAAGTGCCCGAAGAACTGCCCGAAAAACAGTTGCGCGCCTGGGCCTACCAGCGTTATATCAAAGATTATCTGAGAGTAATTGCAAGCGTGGATGATAACGTCGGACGCCTGCTCGATTATCTTGAGGAAGAAGGACTGGACGAAAACACGATGGTTATCTATACCTCCGATCAGGGCTTTTTCCTTGGCGACCACGGTTGGTTTGATAAGCGGTTTATGTATGAAGAAGCGTTGCGAATGCCATTCATTGTCAAGTACCCAAAGGAAATCGAGCCGGGGTCTGTCAACGATGACATCGCCTTGAATGTCGATTTCCCCTCGCTGTTCCTCGACCTGGCCGGCGTGTCCGAGCCGGAATCATTCCAGGGCCGGAGCATCCGTCCGCTGCTGCGTGGGGAAACCCCCGATGATTGGCGGGATTCTATGTATTATCGCTATTGGATGCATGGTGATGGATGCCATAACGCTTATGCTCACTATGGTATAAGAACCAAGCGATATAAACTCATTTATTATTATGCCGATGGGCTCAATCAACCGGGTACGGGAGATGAAATCCACGAACCCGAATGGGAGCTGTTCGACCTGCATCAAGACCCCTGTGAACTGCACAATGTTTATAATGATCCCCAATATGCTTCCATTATTAAGGACTTGAAAGAGGAACTTCATCGTCTTCAGGCGGAACTCAGGGACGAGCGTTATTATAAGGACCGGGATTGAAGCTGAAACTTGCGTCCGGATTCACCTCGTTTCCATCGATTTTAACGTTATCGAAAAATAATCTGGGAGAGAATCAATGAAGGATTCCCGGCCAAATATTGTATTTATAATGTCCGACGATCATGCCTCACATGCGATGAGTTGTTACGGCAGCAGGATAAATCAAACGCCCAACCTTGATCGCATAGCCGAAGGCGGTATGCGGTTTGATCATTGTTTCTGTACCAATTCGATATGCACCCCCAGCCGCGCCGCCATCCTGACCGGCACATACAATCATATAAATGGTGTCAAGACTCTTAAAACACCAATGGACAACCGCCTGCAGACATTCCCCAAGCTGTTGCAGCAGGAAGGATACCGGACGGCTATCTTTGGCAAATGGCATCTGGGCTCAGGCCCGGATCACTGTCCGACCGGGTTCGATGATTGGGCGGTCTTGCCGGGCCAGGGACGGTATCACAACCCCGAGTTTTTTTTCAAGGGCCCCGATGGGGGCGAAAAAAAAACAATCCCGGGATATGTCACCGATATTATTACGGATTTGAGTCTTGAGTGGCTGAAAGAGCGCGACAGTGAACGCCCGTTCTGTATGATGTGCCATCATAAGGCCCCGCATCGCCCCTGGTTTCCCGATGAAAAACATGAAGGTATGTTTCTGAACGAAAACGTTCCGGAGCCCGATACCCTTTTCGATGATTACAAGGGGCGAGCTTCGGCGGCTGAAGCAGCGCGTATGCGGGTCGGTCCCCATATGAAGAATATTGACCTCAAATGTGAGGTCGCCGTGGAAATGCCGGAGAATGAATTGCGCCGCTGGGCCTATCAGCGTTATATCAAGGACTACCTCAGAGTCATCGCCAGTGTCGATGATAATGTCGGGAGAGTGCTTGATTATCTCGAAGCTGAGGGGCTTGATGAAAACACGATGGTTGTCTATACCTCCGACCAGGGCTTTTTTTTGGGCGATCATGGCTGGTATGATAAGCGGTTTATGTATGAGGAATCATTACGTATGCCCTTTGTTGTCAAGTATCCAAAGGAGATAAAGCCGGGGAGCGTCAATGAGGATATCGCCTTAAATGTTGACTTCGCGCCCCTTTTCCTTGATATCGCGGGTGCAAGTATTCCCCCGGAATTCCAGGGAAGGAGCCTGCGTCCTCTGATGG
>JAGYMJ010000486.1 GCA_018400625.1 Planctomycetota bacterium | reverse complement strand
TTAGATGAACCGACAACAGGATTAGACCCTAAGGCCCGTCAGGACCTCTGGGATGTGATAAGAAAGCTTAAAGCAGAGCACGGTGGTGATCAGGCAGCGGGGTTCACTGAATATTTATTTACGTTTTCACAACGCAGAAGGTTTTTGGGAAGATGGTCAGATTCTTTAATAAACCGCCGTGGTATAACATTTATGGGATTTTATCGATATTCTTAGGTACGTTGCTAATTTTGCTGTCGTTTGGGCTGTTGTAACAATCGGTATTGGAACATGATAAAAGTGGATAACGAAAGAGTGCAGAAATTGCTGGAAGGCTTGACGTCCGGGCAGATATCCGATCTGCTCATGCAGCTTATTAACGCGATGTCGGAAGAGGACAGAAAACGTTTTGCCGACGAGCTTGAACCCGATGTCGCCGAGGTTTTCACCGCCGCCGCTGTATCGCCTGGAAAAAATGAAGGAGCCGAGGAAGGCCCAACTACTGACGCCAAATTCTTACAGGAATTCAGGGATATTGTGGGAGATATCCATGGAATTATTATGGAGGTTGGTGATGAAGAGGGGGCCTATATTCTCCAGGAATATCACTGGGAAACTCCCAGTTTTGATCCCTATACATTGGCCGAGGATATCGAAAATTGCGCCCAAAAACTGCTCCCGATGCTGGAACGTGCGGCCAAAACAGGCGAGGAAGGTGAAGACCTGTTCCTGGATATGTGCGAGGCCCTTAGTGAAAGCATCGATTATTACCCCGAGTATATTTATACCGAGGAGGGAGCTTTTTTTAACCAGGCCGCCACAGAATGTTCCGTCGTCTGGCTGCACCTGCATTCCGAGACGGAAGCGCAGTTCCTTGATAAAATGATTGAATTTATCCATGCCGATCATTGCATTTCGTTTGAGGACAGTGTCATACAGAAAATACTCGTGCGGCAGCGTCCCGAGGCGAAACGCCGTGAGTTTTATCAGGCCCTCTGCGCTCGTGTAGAGACCGACTATTCATTTCGCGAAGAAACCGCAACGCCACACACCCTCTGGCACAACGTCTATTATGAACTGGCCAAAAAATTCGACCCCGAAAGGAGAATCGCGATAGCCGAGGAGTCACTGGGCAAGGATTGGAAGAAAGGACAAGAACTTGTCGAAAACGCTGTTGCCGAAGATAATATTGAACGGGCTCTTGACATCTGCTATAAGACCATCAATTCTTATTATCGAAAAGGGGGAGGTAAAGATTCGCAGGATGAATTCAATCTCCGTAAGACTCCGCTGTTCAATTATTATCCCGAAGTCGGTGGTGACTCAATTATCAGCAAACTTTATGGCCAGTGGGCCGAGCTTGCCGACAAAAAAGGGATGACTCAAGAGGCCGAACTGCTGAGGATTCATCAAGTTTTCTATACCAATCCCAGCGATTGGACGGCCGTTAAACGCGTATTTCAGGAGGCTGAGGAGGCGGCGACCTCTGCGCTTTTCACCGCGTGGCGGAAACGCACACTGGAATATCAGAGTGACTGCTTATTTTCAAAAAGTATCCCCAAAAACCCCATCTGGCCGGCATGGCTGCTCGATGCCGGATGGGCTGGCGAATTTCATGTTTTTACCGAGAAGGCGCTCGCCTGGTTCGACAAAACTGTGCCGAGAAAAGGGCTGAGAACTGTCCATACCAAGAGTAGTTTTCACACATTAACCAAAGACGAAGAATTGCCCGCGCAACTTTCACTGGTCGCCGATCTCATGGCATTGGAGAGCAATCCGGGATATAAAATCCTGGCATATATGTTAGAGACTGAATGCGCTCTTCGAGACTGCCGGGCGCGCCGGGAATGGCTGAGGAAAACGGATACCGATAAGCTTACCGCTGCCGGCTTGGAGTTTACACGGCGCAACATCTTAACGTTTATTCCGTCGCCGAAGAATATGAGTCCCAATTATGAGCTTGCAGCAGGTTGGCTTACGGCGGCGCGCGAGATAGCGCCCAAAGTGGCAGGTTCCGTGCTTCGGAACTGGCGTGTTGAACATAAACGCAAGCGTAATCTTTGGCGTGACTTGCGAGCACATGGTTTCGATGTCTGACAATGATACATTAATCCACTAAAAAGCTAAACTCCAGCGAGTTATTTTCTTTTTTTTGACTCAAAAAACCACCGCCGGTACCGACGACGGTCTTTATCGGTAAATATTCAGTGAACCCCGTCTCACTTGATCCCCACCGTGCCCTGTGCC
>JAGYMJ010000485.1 GCA_018400625.1 Planctomycetota bacterium | reverse complement strand
ATCATCGTCCCACCGGCACAGGGCACGGTGGTGCGACAACGTGGTTCACTGAGGACTTACGTCCTAAGCGCTTTTTGCACCAAGGCAGTGCAGTCTTGCGCTGACTTATCAATGCCGCCACCGGCAAGCTGAGCCTGTAATAAGCATCCACAGCCGAACGCCCGGCATCGCTTCTCAGCAGTTTCCGATCCCGCAAAACACTTCTCCATCATTTAAATGGCGAAATGTTTCATAATGTTTCATAAACTCACCCAAATCAGTGATGTTTAGTAACAAAGATTTAATTTATGTTCATAAAAAACTCAGAAGTATGGGGAGGCTAAGAAATATCATCAGTTCATCATAAGTAGTTGACCCGACAATATCGGCATCAAAAAAAATCCATGAAATATCGATCAAGCATATCACGCGTATGCATTAAGACTTCCGTCATCCCACCGCCATCCGTGACGGCATCAATCACCCTTGAGAGCCCGCAGTCGGCTCTGTTAACATCCGGTTCGATAAATTCAGCGATAATTTTTGCCGCATTTTCATTTGAAGATATTTTGTATTTGCTCTATTCTTATCTTAAAGGGAAGGATCTTTCACTTTATCATTCGAAAAAACGACGACAGAAAAATCTTTAATTTACGGGGAGCGACAACCATGTCCGAAAAACCCAATATTTTGTTCATTATGACGGATGATCAGGCCAAGTGGACTCTCGGCGCCGAAGGGCATCCGAACGCCTTTACACCCGAGCTTGACAAATTGGCGTCTGAAGGCGCGCGTTTTGATAATTTCTTTGCCAACGCCGCGGTCTGCAGCCCGTCGCGAGCAACGCAGATCAGTGGCCGCTACGCTTCAGAAGCGGGTATAGATCCTCACGGGGATGTAACTCATATCAGGTCTGATGCTGATTATGGATTGAAAACCGGCATTACCACCTGGCCCCAGGTCTTGCAGGATGGTGGATATACGACCGTTCTGGTCGGCAAATGGCATCTCGGCCGGGCCAAAGAGGAATACTCCCCGCTGGCCAGAGGCTACGACAGGTTTTCGGGATGGATGCAAAACGGTAATTATTCACGGGACCCGTTTATCCTCGTCGAAGGGGAAGAAAAAACTTTTGAAGGCGAATACACATCCGACGTGACAGCCGATCTGGCTATGGACTACATGAAGGAGCTGAAGGATGAAACGTGGGCTATGTCTCTGCATTTTTGGGCACCTCACGCCAATCATGGCGTGCCGGACAATTTTGAACTGCCGTATAACGACCGCACCTGGCTGCCCCTCAAAGACGAGGACCTGGCCCCATGGCGGGCGATGGACCTAACTGTACCCAATCCCGAGTTCCCCAATCTGGATATCGAACGTATCGACCGCATGGCGCGTGAATACCATGCCAGTGTCCACAGCGTTGATCGCAATATCGGCCGTATCATGCGGTTTTTGGAAGAAACGGGTCTGGACAAAAACACGGTCGTCATCTTCACGTCGGATCAGGGATATAACATGGCGCATCACGGCCTGTGGCATAAGGGCAACGGCTGGTGGATCACCAAAGACAAGAAAGACCCGGAAGGTATTTATACCGACAGAACCCGAGAAAATCTTTTTGACAGTTCCATCAGAACGCCGGGAATCATACGATGGCCCGGCGTGATCGAACCCAAGACAGTCGTCAGTGAGGATGTTTCGTTCGTTGATTGGTTTCCTACAATTTTAGAAATGACCGGAATCACGGCCCCCGAAGGAACACCCCTGCGCGGGCGCAGCTTTGTGCCTCTGTTGAGGGGGGAAAAAATGGAAAGGGAAAACACTGTTTTCTCGCAGCACAGAACATTGCGCAGTTGCCGCTGCGGCGGTTGGAAGCTCATTCTGGATTTCGGAGAGTTGAAACGGCATGAACTTTACAATGTACGCGAAGACCCGTTCGAGAAACAGAATCTGATCCATTTGACAGAGAATCCTCTGATAAAGCCGATAGCCGAGTCTCTGGACTGTCGTATCCGCCGTACTATGGAGGAGATCAACGACCCGCTTCTAAAATAATAACGCAGCGATTTTCACTTGAACTGAAAAGAGTTTTCATTTATTATAGTTGCTCAACAATCTAAAATGACAATTCATACATGTCAATAAAAACCAGAAAAGACTTTTTTAGATATTTTTACAACAGGAGATAAAACCATGGACGAAATAAGAATAGGAATAGTTGGGGCCGGTTCGGCCGGTAACAATCATGCAGGCTATATCAGCAGAGGAGAGGTCGAGGATGCAGAACTTTGCGCGTTTGCCGACATCAACCCACAACATCTTAAAGATGCGCAGGCGAGATATGGTGACCATATCAAGGTGTATGACAGCGCCGATGAACTCGTCGCCTCCGGCGCCGTCGATGCGGTGATCGTGGCCACGCCTCATTATGACCACCCCCCTATCGGCGTGAAGGCCTTTGAGAAAGGGCTGCATGTTCTGCTTGAAAAACCCGTAGGTGTTTACACAAAACAGGTCAAGGAAGTCAATGAGGCGGCTAACGCTTCGGGGAAGATTTTTGGGGTGATGTTCAACCAGAGAACGCGCCCCACCCACATAAAAATGAAGGATTTGCTCCAATCCGGTGAATTGGGAGAACTTAAAAGAAACTGCTGGCTCATGACCTCCTGGTACCGCTCGCAGAGCTACTACAACAGGGGCGGATGGCGTGCGACCTGGGGTGGTGAAGGCGGAGGAGTGCTTCTGAACCAATGCCCGCACCAGCTTGATTTATGGCAATGGTTCTGCGGATTGCCGAAAAAGGTTCGCGCCTTCTGTGCGTTCGGTAAATACCACGATATAGAGGTCGAGGACGATGTTACCGCTTACGTCGAATACGAGAACGGGGCCACCGGGATGTTTGTCTCTTCGACCGGCGAGGCGCCGGGCACCAATATGTTCGAGGTTGCCGGCAATATGGGCAGAATTGAGATGTCGGCCGGCAACATCACCTTTCAACGCAACCGTACAGGCGAACGCCAGTTTAATGCCACTCACACAAGCGGTATGGGCAAACCGGAATACTGGACCTGCGATGTACCGGTAGGCGGCGGCGAATCAGGTCACAAAGTCGTCACTCAAAAGTGGATAGAGGCGATAAAATCAGAGGACAGTTCTTTGTTGGTCGCCGACGGGCGTGAAGGGATAAGGAGCCTGGAAATATCGAACGCCATGCTGCTCTCGGCCTGGCTGGACGACTGGGTGGAGCTGCCCATCGATGAAGATAAATTTTTCGGTTTACTTAAAGAGCAGATAGCTAAGTCCAGTTATGATAACAATCTGGACAAAGACCAGGTGATGGATCTTAAGGGATCATTTTAACTTCCGAAGTGAACCGCGTTGACTGAGGGTTCCTACCGCCGGGCTTGTTCCGGTGGAGGAGTATTTCTGCACTACAATAACTTTCCGACCCCGGCCTCGCCCGGCGGTAACGGGGTTCACTGAATACCTATGAAAGGCTGTCAGCGGTCAAATGAATCTAATGTTCAAATTGCATTTTTTGCTCCTTGCCGGGGAAAGGATTTCAACACAGGGAAAAGAGGAGGCAATAACATGAACAAACCTAACATCATTTTGATTATCTGCGATCAGATGCGCGGGGATGCGCTCGGGGCTGACGGCAACGCGTATATCTCTACTCCCAACCTGGACGCTCTGGCGGCCAGGGGCACCAGATTTAATCATGCCTACACGGCGGTACCTTCCTGTATTCCGGCAAGAGCCTGCCTTTGGACCGGACAGAACCAATGGCATGCAGGACATCTCGGGATGGGCAGCGGGCAGGGCCCAGTACCCAATGACTATCCCCATACGCTTGCAGGGGAACTGACCCGGGCCGGATACCGGACGCATATGGTGGGCAAAGGTCATTTTCACCCACAGCGTGCATCCATGGGGTTTGAATCGACCGAGCTTGACGAATCAGGGCGCATGCCGGATAGTGATCACAGGAGGTGGTTCCGCACCCAGGCGCCCGAGGGCGTCACCCCCGATGATCATGGAGTCGGCTTCAACTCCTGGCATGCCCGTTCCTGGCATACCGAAGAGCGGCTCCACCCCACGGCATGGACGATGATGAGGGCTCTGCACTTCCTTCAAGATCGCGATCCGGAACGCCCTTTTTTCCTCAATATATCCTTTGCCCGGCCTCATTCACCCTATGTGCCTCCCGAAAACTACTTTGCCATGTATGACACATACGGCACTCCGCCCGCTGTGGTCGGCGATTGGGCGGACATGCACGACGCGCCGCCCCGGGAAGCCCGCGACCCCGCGGCCTGGCATGGAAGGATGTCGGACCGGGAGGTCCACCGGGCACGCGCGGGCTATTACGGAGAGGTCTCGTTCATCGATACTCAGATAGGACGGCTGCTTAACTGGATGAATCGCGACTTCAGCCGACAGGAACGTCAAAACACATGGATCATTTTCACATCGGACCACGGCGACATGCTGGGTGACCATCACTTATGGCGCAAAACCTATGCGTATGAGGGCAGCGCACGCATCCCTTTTCTGGTGGTTCCACCGGAAGGCTCCGAACGCAGCACAGCCGATGAAGTGGTTGAACTGCGCGATATCATGCCCACTGTTCTGGACGCAGCCGCCATTGATTGCCCCACCACCGTGGACGGGCGCAGCGTTCTGCCTGTTTTAAAGCGGCAGGCGCCGGATTGGCGGCCGTATATACATGGCGAGCATTGCACCTGCTACGATTCGGCCCAGGAGATGCAGTATGTCACCGACGGACGGCGCAAGTTCATCTGGCTGCCGCGAATCGATATCGAACAATTTTTCGACCTGGAAGACGACCCGGGAGAGACACACAACCTTATCGATGACCCGAGTCACGTGGAAGAAGTCGAAAAATGGCGGGGCTTTCTTACGTCCGAGCTTCAATCCCGAAACTGCGGATGGGTGAAAAACGGGCGACCATATTGCCCCGGCAGTGTGCTCTTATCACCTAACAATAAGCATGCTTTTACTCGTTGAAGAACGCCTTCAACTCATTCCAACAAGGCCCAATCTCCACAAATGCCGTTAAAGCGGCCACCCACAACCCTACGGCGAGATTCCAGGGTTATCCGCGGCACACTTTCGTTCAAACAGATATCCAGAGATTATTGCCAAGCAGAATTCGCAAACTTTTTGAGCGCAGCCGCGGCTTCATCCCGTTACGCCTGCGAACCGGCCGCCTGCATGAGTTGCATAGACGCTGCAGATAATCTTATCATACTGACCTTGCGCTCGGGACATCCTTCATCCAGACGGTTTCGCCGCCCGAATCGATCGACTTATGGGTTGCCATAATCATGCGGGTGGACTCGTATCCATCCAACGCGGAAACAACGGGATCGTGACCATCGACGAATCGCCGGATATCCCTGACCATCTGGCGATCCGCACCGTAGTGTGAAGTTTTGTGTTCGTCCCCCTTGCAATCAATAACCTCCTGACGTTCGCCGTAATCAGTGGCAAGGTCGATTTGAGACGAGCTTCTCGTCAGGATCATGCGGCCCTTCGAACCCACCAGTTCCAGCGTTTCGCCGTTTTTTGACTTAGGCCCAAAGATCGCCCAGAAGAGGGAGGCCTTGATCCCATTTTCGTAGGCCAGTTGGCTGACGACATGATCGTGGATATCCGCCCCGGGCAGATACACACAATTATCGTGACGGTGCTTCTCTTCTGTTTCCTCGAGCCACGATTTTCCCCGCAAAGCTATGTAGTCCTGTGCAATTTCTTTTTGCGACATTTTATGTCGGTAGGGACATTCACGATCGCACTCTTGACAACGCTCCGGACCGTCGGGATCAGGCTTGAAGATATCGGTCCGCCCGCCGAAAGCGGAAATTTTCTCACACCGGCTCCGGGCAAACCAGTTGAGGACGTCATAGTGATGCGATGATTTATCGTTCAGTGCGCCGCCGGACCATTTCCTTCGTCGCCACCAGCCCTGGAAATAACGCCAATAGGGAATCACGGCCCGAATCTGCATCATCCACAGATCGCCGATTACACCGTCATCAAGGAGTTCATGCGCCTTTCGCCATGCCGGTTCATACCGACGCGAAAATCCCATCATCAGGGTGTTTTTGTATTTATACTGGCCCTCGATGATGGCGATCGTATCATCGAGATCGGCGGCAATCGGTTTGTCCAGATAGACTTTCTTGCCCGAGGCGAGTGCAGCAAGCGCGGGCCCGCGGTGAGCATCACAGGTCGTACTGACCATCACAAGATCGACCTCGGGGTCGGCGATAAGCTCTTGATAGTCCGAAAATAACCTGATATCGGTGTCAACCCCGCGCTCTGCAAACTCCTTCTCCAGGTGCTCTTTCCCCTCTTTCATGCGGTCAGGGTTGCGATCACAGAGTGCTTTGACCACCAGATTTTCATCGGGCGCCAGCTCCGCCATACGGGTAGCGACACAATAGACGCCGCGGCTTCCGGCACCGATAATTCCTACTCCGACAGTTTTTTTTGCTGCAGTCATTCAAATTTCTCCTTCCAAAAAAAATTTTTGCTCTACTACAGGCGTTATGGTATAAATATTCAGCGAACCCCGTTGCCTCATCACCACCGTGCCCTGTGCC
>JAGYMJ010000484.1 GCA_018400625.1 Planctomycetota bacterium | reverse complement strand
GGCACAGGGCACGGTGGTGATGTTACGGGGTTCACTGAGGACTTACTATCTTCCCATCGCATCGCTGACCTGCATAAACAACTCGGTCAACTCGAGCCCGATTCCTACAAACTCGGGTTTACACCTTCTTAGCGACCGTCTGGAAGGGTTCCGGATTGGAGTCCGGCTTTCGCAATCGCCTGGAGGTAGATTTGATGATGGGATGCCCTTTCCCGGGCGTCCGCGACGGCGGAAGCCACGATATCCTCGAAGAACCAGGCAGCCACGGGCGTGCGGGACGGCGGGGCATCGCGAGTGGTGAGGCTGAAGACAATTTCATCGGCAGTCAGAGCTTGGTCATAGAGGCGAACCCTATCAATGAAGCCCTTGAACCTGAACGGACTGTAGGGCGACGCGTCGTCGGCGCGATGTCCGATGGCCAGAGGGGACTTTGCCGTCGAACGTTCGCGATGGACCGAAGTGGATGCCCGCTCGATGCCGTTGTGGTAAACCCGCAGCTTGGCCCCATCGAAGCTCATGGCGACATGCTGCCAGACCTCTGCCTCGAGCACACCCTCCTGGCTCGTGGCGGAAATCTTGTTTTCTCTGCCTCCGCCGATGTTGATCACGGCCCTGATCCGGCTGCCGCTCGCGATTACACCGTAGTGCCCGTCGTCCCACTCATTCCCGTTCTTGTTGACGATCCACCAGCGGCCGTCAGGAAACTCTTCGGGCTTGATCCAGGCCTCGATCGTGAGGTGATCGGGTTCGAGAGCGTCATCATGCGGCACCTCCAAAGCACACGACCGCACGGGGTCGCCTTCGAGATTACCTTCGAGATTGTCTTCCCATTCGTGATCCTCCCGGCGGTTCTGGTTGAAACGCACCGGCGCCCCGCCGGTTCGCCCGATTGCATTGCCCGCAAGCCGAAACCCCTTAGACCCCTGGTCAAGGAAAATACCGTTGTTGTGTGAGCCACCGGGGACGTCGTGAATGTAATTGTGACGGATGATTGTACCGGGCTGAAAACCGAGCGTATAAATGCCGCCGCCGTCAGACAGGCGTTGCATCACATCATGCACGTGGTTCCATTCGATCAGATTGTTACGGGCCAGCGTCGGATCGGAATTCCAGTTCCAGCCCAGGGAGATACCTGAGTAGGGCAGATCATGCAGGAGGTTGTGTGCGATGACGGTTCGCTGGGCCAGGCCGACCCAGATGCCGACGCCCCCCGGGTAGTCAATCCCGCAGTCGTGAATATGGTTGTTGGCGATACGGCAGTCCTTCGGCGCATCCGCCTCGGGCAGCGTCCTGCTCGGAGACCCGGCCATGATGCCGTTGCCGCCGATGTCATTGATGTGGTTGCCCTCGAGGGTAAGACGGACACATTGGGGAAGGAATTCGATGCCGCACCCGCCGATGTGCGCGATGACACTCTCCGTAATGGAGCAATCCCGGGCGTTTTCGAGACGAATCGCGGCGTCCATGCGGCGCCAGCTCTCCTCAGCGCCCAATACGTAACAGCACGCCTGGACGCCCATATAGCCGCCCCGTGGAAGGCGCCAGTCGGCGTGTTTGAACTCGATGCCCTGGAAGTGCAGGTTGCGGACCGGGTGTTCGGGCGTACCTTTGACGTCGACAAGGCGTTCGAGGCGTGGAGCGATGACTCGGGCCCTGGCCGTATCCTCGCCGGGGCGCGGCCAGTAGGTCAGGGTTCCGGTTTGCCGGTCGAGATACCATTCGCCCGGCCGATCGAGAAACTCGGCGGCGTTTTCGAGAAAAAACCTGCCCCGCCGACCCGCGGTCCGTTGCTGCTCGGTTCGACCCTGGGCGAAATGCGGCATGCTGTGCGGCCCCTGCATGTGGCCGACTCCGGTCTCCGGATCAACCTGCGCGAAACGCTTGCGCATGATCTCCCAAGTACCGAACACGACCGCCTCGACATCCTCAAGGTTGCCCCATTCTTCGAGCAGGTCGGGATTGAAAGAGAGAATGGTGGAGGTCAATTCGTTATCGACCTTGAAGCCTTCCAGCTTCCGGCGTGGTCCTCGGTCGCCGGCATTCGGCATGCGCGCCCGAATCGCCCGGCGCCCGTTGACCCAGAGTTGTCGGAAGTACCATTCGTTTTCCTTTACACCGGGAACCTGAGCGGTCCAAAGCTCGCCCTCGTGTTTCTCCCAGCCGTCGATGACCGTGCCCCCGCTGACCACGACCCTTGCGCCTGGCGCCGCGGCATAGGTGACGGCAAATCGCTCGGAGCCGGAATCCTCGGCCCCGAATGCAAGCGTATCCGCCAGCTCGTAGACGCCTTCCTGGATGCGCACCACAAGGTCGGCCTCAAGACCCGCGGCGACAACTTCGCGGACGGTCTCTTGTGCGGCCGAAAGCGTGGCAAGCGGTTGCGCGGGCGTACCCGGATTCGTGTCGTCGCCGCCTGGCGAAACAACAATTTGTTCGGAAGCTTTTAAAAAGTTGATACACATAAAACACAACCCTATCACCATCCAGAAAACGCGATTTTTCATATTAATCTACACTATTAACTGTAAAAAAACATATTCAGTGAAGTGCGTAATTTTATCCCCACCGGCACAGAGCACGGGGGTGGAACAACGTGTTTTACTGAGGACTTACGGACTGAGTTTAAAGCCTATAAGTAAGTCCTCAGTGAACCACGTAGCATCCCCACCGTGCGGTGGGGATGAGGCAACGGGGTTCACTTAATATTTACGCCTGTAACGTTCCCGCCCTACTTTCCTTCATAGTGCGGACGGCACAAGTAAGCGTCCGGAGCCGTTAGACGCCATAATCATTGCAGAGGCTTCTCTTCGCCGAAGACCCATACCTTACCGCTCCCATCGAAGGGACAGAGTATCCGCGTATCTTCGTCGTGTGCGAAAGGCGCTTCGGGACGTGGAAAATTCTTGCGGTATCGCACGACATCCGAGACCCGCAACCCGGCCACGCAGGAGCCGGCGTGAATGGTCAGATTCTCGCCCGGCCAATCCGCGGGTACCTTTTTGTGGGGCGATCCGGCCCCTATGATATCCTGTGATTTCACCTCAACTCCGTCGGCGAAAAGACGTATCTCCAGATTGGCGCCCGGCTCCCCGGAGGGCCGCCAGGTGAAGGCCAGATGGGTCCAGCGGTTGGTCGGAAGAGCAAAAAAGCTTTGATAGCTCTGCCCCCCTATCGAGGCATAAGTGCCGATATTGATCCGTCGCAGCAGACTGAAACTTCCACATCCGAGCAGGCCACGATTGGAGAGGAAACTGTAAGGATCGACGGTCTTCACCCACATCTCGATGGTTCCCTGCTCCCTGTCCATCATCTCTCTGTTCATCGCGGCGTCCTCCAGAGTAACACTATTGGTCAGAAAAGATGCCGGACCGCCCCAGGGCAGCCCTGTTTCTGCCTTTATAACAGTGTTTTCAGGCTCAGGACGCTCCATGGAAGGGACTTCCTGACGCATGGCGGGATCGGGTATGAACAGTTCATCGGGAGAGGAAGCGACATAGCCCGGGATACCATCGAAACGCAGATAGGTTTCGCCCGGATTGCGGAAAGTCAGCGACCAGACTTCGTCCTCTTCGGGTTGGGCGGCGTCAAGTGCGATAATCTCCCACTCATTGCGGGGATTAGATCCGGTCTCCCAGCGATTCTCGGCAACTATCTCACCGTCAGCGTTCCTGACTCCATATTGCACCTCAGACCTCAGAATAGCACACTTCATCTCCATGTTGAACCGTTCGGTGCCGGCCGGAACGGTAAAATGCCAACTGCGACTGCGATGCGGTCTTCCCCATGGATTGGTCCAGTTATCCCCGGCGTGGGCCACACGCTTGCTCAGCGAGCATTCGGCCAACCGCCAGCTCAGGGCCGGATTGACCATATTCGCGGGCACGATCACATACGTACCGGTTTTGCCGTCGGCGGGTAAATCCAGATCGATCCGATGATTGACAGCGTCATGGGGCACCTCCAGATACTTGATCTCCCGGCCGTCCGGATCGATGACGCGCAGCGCCTGTTGCTCCTCGTCTTTCAACCGTTCGATCCACTCATGCCTGTTGGAAAAACTTCGGGCAAGGCCCCGATGCAGATTCACCACCACGGCCAGGCTGAAATCGCCGTCGGTCTCCTGCCCGAGGTAATAGGCCCAGTTGCTATGGAAAGCGAGAGGTTCATCATCGGGTTCGGGCACGGCGGGCCCTTGTGGTTCGGGGAACTCCTCCACATCGGCCACCAGGGCCATCGCCTGGGGCAACTGGTAGCCGTGCGTGGCGTAGCGGGCCAGGAAGTTGCCACGTAACCCCCCTATCCCCTTTTCTTTCAGATGATCGAGCTGCCAGGCAAAAAAGGGCAGATATTTTTGATCACCGGTGAACCAGTAAGCGTGCGCGAGTCCGGAAAGTGTAGCACCGCGGCCCGAAGATGTGCTGCCGTACATGTTTCTCTGCCGGCTAACGAGCGTCATGTCGTTCAGAAAAAGCTCCCTCATGCGCTCATCCCCGGTGATCTGGTAATAGAGGATTTTGGCCGGGTTCATGTAAACGTCATCGCGCCGCGTCGCCCCCTCCTGTTCCTGCGCGCCGTAAAGAAGGTCCGCCAGTTGCCTCATGATACTGAGATACTCCGCATTCCACGTCGCCTGATACCCCTCGCCGAACAGCCGCAACGCACCGCCGGTGTGTCGATGGGAATACCTGATCATCGCTCGGTCTCTTGCACGGGCGGCGGCATGGGCCTCCAGGTAGTCATTCGCCACTTCCCAGGTGCGCAGATTTCCATTGACATAATAGTCCAGGAACATGAACTCGATGTGCGTGTCGCATCCGATACTGTACAGGTCGGCGGCATAGTGCGCAATTCCGCCGTCGCCCCCGTAACGCCGCCCCTTTTCCTTCTTGAAATCCTGGTGATCGAGATGGCAGATATCGATATCGGTGATGTGACGCGTGTTGACACGGTGAAAGTCCCAGACGTCCCGTCGCCCCGAACGCAAAAACAGCCGCGGCATGACGTTGGGGAAGCCGTAGAACATGGACCCCCACCTGCGCCACAGCCGGCCGGTGTTGTAAACATCGCCGAAGTGTATCCAGCCGTATTGTTCGTTGTTCTCCCGCTGTTTGTAATACGTGTCCACCACGGACCCTATCATCGCTTCGATTTCCGGATAGCCATCGGGGTCATAGGGGTGCATCCGGCCGAAAAACGATTCGGTCGAACACACGTAGTCCGGATCGGGCAGCGCGATCACGGGCTCAACACTCTGCGCACGGGTCAGCCTCTGCGCCTCGACCTCACCGTCGCCGGCAAAGAAGTTGATATGAATATTGTGGGTCTTTCCCACTCCGTAGCCCTGGGTCATTTCGTCCAATCCGTCACGGTACCACCGGCTATGAAAAACATGATCGCCGGGATACTCATCGTCCAGTTGCCATTTTGAAGATGGGCGCAAATCCAGCGGGTCGGCTCCTCCGGACGGCCAGAGATGGAGGCGCAGCACGTTACCGTCGGTTTCGAGTTCCGCCGGATATTGCTGCCAAAAATCACTCATGCCCACAAAAGCGCCGCGTTCTGCGTCCGACAGACCGAACCATCCGCCCGCCCGTGAACCTTTTTGAAGCGCATCGCTGCCGTTATAAAGTTCCCAGACGTCATGCTTTTTCTGGACAAGACTGTACGGACCGTCGGTGCCAGGCATCTCCACCAGCGCGCCATCGGGCGATGGGTCGGTAGCAAAGACCGTTCTTGCCCCGGGGTCAAGTTCAAGTGCAACAGGCAGCATAATGTCGCGTATGGTGTGTTCGTTCGTATCAAAAGCCACTATGAGCGTATGATCGTGGCGCATAGTCGTCAATCCGGGATAGAAATAGGTATAGGTCACAAACTTGCAAAAGCGTTTGCCCTCGCTGCTGGTGTACCACCCCTCACGGCGCACGGCCGCACGCCCGGGGCCGCGCTCTACCAGAGTGACACTCAGACCTTCTTCGGCATCTCCGGCGACATAAATGTTTCCTTCACCGTCAACGACCGCGGGCAACTGCTGTGAAATCGTTCCCCTTCCCAGCAGTTCCTGACCATCGATTTCAACGGAATCAAGGATCGCCGGCGATCGGCGGCTGACGGACACCCGCATGGGGCCGGTATCGATCTGGATATGCTGATCGGCCTCCTCAACTTTGATACCGTTTTGAAAGGTATTTGAAACCTCTGTTCCAAATTCCAGGAAGTAATCGACATCACGCCTCAGCAACGCATGACCCAGCACCCAGCGCAGCGGCCCATCGGGGCCCTCCCAGGTGGCCGTGGTTTGAAACCCGGCGGGTACCGCCCCGCCCTCGCTGTCAACCACTCGAATATTTTCCGAACTCTCGAGCGCGTTGCGTTGGAAGGGAACGCCGAAAGTAACGGCGCTCGCCCCGACCTCGTTATCGCCCCAATCCACCTGTAAAGGTACCCGCCGCCGTCCAACCTGTTCGACCGGTTTCCGGAACTCCGGCGCCCAGCCGGGGGTTGGCTGCAGTTCTTCGACCCGTGGGGGGTAGATTTCAGCCATAGATTGCGCATCGGCAGAAACTGTTTCGTGGAAAGCCAGGAAACCAAAAAAGAGACAATGAGAGACCAGAAGAGTCGGAAGAGATTTTATAAGTGTTGACATGGTTTAGTAAGATACCTCCCTTGCGCTAAAAAGATTCATTTCATTTTTGCGAGATGCTGTCTGCTCCAGGACATTCTTTGTAAAGTGCCGTCTGTGCTTCACAATATAACCCTTATTGTGAGGAGGCAACCCTATGAAATATTATATCGGATTAAATTTGTAACGCAAGTTTACGCAGGCTTGAGGAATTTGCGTTGTAAGTTTTTTAGTAGGGTAGGGAGCGCAAAATTGTCCGAGATACCCCCCAGTTTTTCAATTTTTTAAGTGCAAATTCCTTTATTTTCTTCCAGAAAGGGCATAAAGGCTCGAAAACGTTTAAACCAGCTTTTTTTAGACATATTTTCCCTGTAAATAAAGTTTTTCGTCTAAGATTGCTTTCGTTCGGAGTCGGCTAATACGTGCCCACAAGACTCCGTATAGATGAGATTTTCTTATCCTCCTTTTCCAGTAATCTTTGCTTGTTTTCTCTTATCCGTCCCAATGCCATCGACAGCATCACTATCAGCGAAAGAGCGCAACTAAACTTCATTTTGCGTTTTCTGCGTATATAATGTTCCTCAAAACCATATGATACATCAAGCTGAGCATTCACCCTCTCAACTGACGGGCGTTTTTTGTAAAGACGCTTAATTTTCATTGACTGGCGGGCAACCGGCAAAAACGTCCGCGGGTCAAAATCACGCTTCACCCTAACCACCCGTCCATATTTCTTGCCCTTGCTGCAGCGTTTGAAACTTTTACATCTTATACCATAACAGGCCGCAGGACAACGCCACTTCTGAGAATCTCGTTCTTTTTCATAACCATCATAAACCATCTCTCTGCGTTTACCTGTCTTCATGCACCAGCAGTATATCTGTCCCTGACAATCATAGGTAATGTTATCTATCCCTGGGAAAAGAGGCCTGGTTTGATCAGGTTTGTATTTCCAGTCATTTTTTTTCGGTATCACCGGCAGTATTCGACGCGGGCTATCCGGATCAGGGCCTTCCCAGAGCATCTTTATAAAGGCAAGTGAATCATAAGCCTTGTCGCCGGATAATTCTTCGCAACTATCAACCAACTCCGGTTGTTTTGCTGCCATCTCTTCAAAAAGGTTCTCACCGCTCCCATTCCAAATTTTGCATTAAAGGCTCATCCGGTATAGCTTCCAGTACCAACTTCAGACGCTCAAGGTCACCAAGGTTTTCGACGTCTTCCCAGCAAAACAATTTAGTTTGTGGTATAATAGCCATTGTGCATGGTCTCCTTTAAGTGGTTAGTGTATTTGATTATAAAAAAACATTTTACCACAAAAGGCCGGGCCATGCACTTTCATTTCACCGTTCTGGGGGGAATCGCGATTAACGCGAATGACAAACTCTGCGCACCACTCCATCAGTGCGTTGCCTCCACCGGCAGAGAGCACGGCGGAGGGCGGTGGGCGGAGGGGATGCTGTGCTTGCGTAGTAGCGAATCACTCGCCCCCCGACACAGGGTCGGGGGGGACGGAAGGTGTGTGGTG
>JAGYMJ010000483.1 GCA_018400625.1 Planctomycetota bacterium | reverse complement strand
ACCGGCACAGGGCACGGTGGAGATGTGCCGCGTGGTTCACTGAATATTTACCTTCTGGCGATGGATGAGAAAATCCCGAGAGGACATCCTCTGATCTGTGTGCAAAACCGATGGAAGAAAACGAACATCCCACAACAATGGGGGCAAGGGAAAAGACAAAAATCCCTGTCAAGGAATGAAAAAATATTAGCCACGGGTGTAACCCGTGGAAACGAGAGCAAACTCCCCCGGCAAGAGTCCCCGGTAGGGGACGGCACGCCTATTTGAAGTTTTTTCAATATAATCATATAATGAGAATTAGTGTTAAAGAATGGACTTGAATTTTTGATTCATAGTAAGTCCTCAGTGAACCACGCTGTCCCCTCACCGGCACAGGGCACAGTGGTGATAAAGCTGCGCATTTCACTGAATATTTACGATTCATAATGCCCGTTTGATTTCCCGACATAAAGAGGTGAAAAAATGACCAAAATTACCAGAACACGGAAGATTATCTGGGGCGCTCTGATTGTTGCGATTGTCGCTACTTATGCTTTCAGGATACACATCGTCAGGAAACCGGGACCGAAATTCAGAGATATCGCCTTCAATTCTTTTCGGTATTCTGAAAGAGAAGCGCCTTTTACCTCCGTTGATGTTTCCGATCTGCCCGATGAAATTCCCGTTAGTTTTTGGGACATGCGTATCATCCCACAAAGCGGTTCTGCCGTCTTGTTTTTGCGTACTGAGGATGAAAAACTTTATTTGCCGATCTTTATTGGGCCGGTGGAGGCCTCCGCAATATCGCGCTCTTTAGAGGGTATCGTGCCGCCCCGGCCGTTAACACATGAACTTCTTGTTGCGGTTATAGACGAAGTTGGGGGCAATATTTCTAAAGTTGTCGTCTCTTCGATCGAAAAGGGGACTTACAAAGCACTGCTGGTCATTGAGAAAACTGATGGCGCTAAGGTGTATATTGATGCCCGCCCCAGCGATTCTATAGCTTTAGCGCTTCTCAAGGGAGCCGACATATTTGTCGCTTCATCAGTAATGGAAAAAACAGGAGAAAAGACAGAAGAAGAAACGGGCAAAGAAGCGCCCGAAAAACCGGAACCGACCGGACCTCCAGAACTTCCGGAGGGGGATCTGATTTAACCTTTTCGTTTTCTTATCGGACGATATGAAACATGGCAAGAAAAAATGACAATTCTGGAGTGGCCCTCGGGCTTCTTGCTGCCTTATGCTGGAGCATCCATTTCCCCTTTCTTTTCCACTATATCGGTGATTTCTCCCCCTTTGCTTTTTACTTCCATTGTGCCTTCTGGGCTGCTATTGCATCGAATGCCCTCCTTACAATCACCGGGCGGATGGATGAATTATCGTTGGTCAATCGTAAGAGCGGAACGATGTTTTTGCTGATCCTGACAGGCGGGTACGGGCTTTGGGTTCTTATGGCGAATGCTATAAGTTTCCACGCTGGGGCGGGCGGAATGATCGAGTTGCTTTTTTATTCAGGCCCTATGTTCCTGATTTTTTTAACATTGTTCACCAAAAACGGGGCCCAGCAGCGGCGCACACGGATGTCTGTTATGGGGTTTCTGGGAGTTCTACTTGTACTGTATAATAGTGGCCGGATAACCGCTGCTTCCCTGCTTGTTATCACGTTTTCGGTCACTGCTGCATTACTATGGGCAATTTTTTCCCTTACAGCTTCCGATCTCCTGCAAAAAAGAGAAGTACTTCCCGCTCTCGCCATTACACTTTCCGCGACCGCTCTATGTTTATTTTTAACTTGCATCGCCATGGGAATAGATCTTCTGGCAATCCCACCCGAAAACATATGGGTGACGATGATGATCGGAGTGGTGTCTCTTGCCGGCGGAATGGGGCTGTGGATGAAATGCATGCAGATGCAAAACGTGGCATCAAATGCCGCGACATGGTGGTACGGAGCTATAGTATTTGGTTCAGCAAGCTATTTTTACCTGACGGATGTTTCAATAGGCCCGATTGCAATTTTTGGAATGGGCCTGATATTATTCTCATTTAAATCGGCTGGTAGTAAGAAGGAAAGAACAAAACCTACCTTTGGAGACCTTGTATCAAAATGATAAGAAAACAGAAAATTATGGCTGTAGGCGCACATGCAGACGATATTGAAGTTGGAACCGCGGGCACCCTGCTTAAATATAAAGACCAGGGCTACGATATAGTGTATGTTATGAGCACGAATAACATGAGCGGCGGTAATACGACAATAAAAGAGGACGGGTCCAAAGAGACCGTTAAAGAATCGCCGGTGGATATGATGAAATTGCGTAAAAAGGAATGTGATGCCGCTGCGGCGGTTCTTGATACGCAACCGATACATCTTGATCATCCCCAGCGCCATTACAATGGACCCGACGGAAGCCAAATTGAGCTTCGCTATGGATGTGACCTCCCCGAGGGTGTCAAAGAAAACGTGCCTACTATTGTCACCGCTTATGAAGATGCCGCGTCAATACAAAAGGTCGTTGATTTGATAGAGGAACATAACCCCGCCTGCATCCTGACTCACGGCATTGCCGACCGCAATGTTGAGCATCTCACCACAGCTTTACTGGTGACCAAAGCTTTCTGGCAAGCCGTTGAGAACGGTTTTAGGGGCGCACTGCTGCACTGGCGGAATGATTACACCTGCCTGGGAGAAATCAACACGCGATGGGAAACTCATGTTGACATATCCGACTATCTCGATCAAAGGATGGAACTTCTTGGCAAACACCGCTGCCAGATGCCCACCGCTGACGACCCTGACCATGGCCATCGACTGCGCGTTTTGAAATATGGTACGGTCTGTGGGTGTAAAGCCGCCGAAGTGTTTACCTGGGTGCGACGCTATGATATTCCGGACCTGGACACCACTGAAAACTTCTACAGCCCCCTCATCGCCGAGCTCATTCAGAACTCGGTTTAGGCCTAAAATATCGCGCTTATTTATTATAGCATCAAGCCCAGAAAATTCAGGGGTATTGCCATTGGGGTGAGCAGCCACCATAAGAGGGTAAGGTAGCGCATCTCAAGACAAAATACAGCAAATAGATAATCGATGAGGAAAACGCTCAAAGCCATTCCTGGCAGTACAATGGTGAGCAATAAGATGAAAATAGCCGCCGTTCCGCTCAGCGGCGACCAGATTATCAGCGTGGCTGAAACCGTGAATATAATATAGAAAAAACCTGAAATGTACAGTATGAGCTTTTTTTGTTTATAATAGGTCAAACTCATCAAAACAAACAGCATTGCAGAAAGGGACAAGCAGTAAGCGGAATTAAACATGTTTGCTCCATGATGCTTGAAATAGAGTAATAAGCTTATTACAATTTATGATTGCTTTGAACTTAATTTTACTTTCATAACTCAGGGTATATCAAATGCCAAAATTCGGTTTTCAAAAATCAAGAGCATATTTGGCCCTTCTCACGGATTTCGGTGATAAGGATAGTTATGTCGGTACTATGAAGGGGGTTATTTATTCTCTATGCGATAATGCCGCAATAATTGACCTTACTCATCATATCGCCCCGCAGGATGTTACCGCTGCCGCTTTTGTTTTGAACTCATCTTATACCTACTTCCCACCTCATACTGTTTTTGTCTGTGTTGTGGACCCGGGAGTGGGCAGTGACCGCGAAATCGTGTGCATGAAACTCGAAGATCGTTTTTTTATCGCTCCCGATAACGGGTTGCTGAGTGTTTTGCAAAATGGAAAAAAGATAGAAGCCGTCAGGACAGTAAAAAATACTGATTTGTGGTTGGAGGAAATCAGCCGGACCTTTCATGGAAGGGATATTTTTGCACCCGTTGGGGCTCATCTCGCAAATGGTGAAGAGATGGAAAATGTGGGGCCCAAAAAGCGTGATCCCGTAAAAGATTTGCAGCTGCCCAAGCCCCTGAAAACTGCCGATGGAAATCTTCAGGGGGAAATTATTTATGTCGATCAATTCGGCAACCTCATAACAAATATCGGGGCCGCAACGCTCCAAACAAGTTTGCGTGGCGCTGTGAATAATTTTAATATAAAGATCGGCGATGTTTCCGTAAAAGGCATTTCCGACAGCTACGCCGATGTTGACGAAGGAGAATTGCTTGCTCTGATTGGCAGCAGCGGCTATATGGAAATAGCCGTGAACAGAGGCTCAGCGAAGCAAAAGCTTGCCGCTCATCGGGGGGCGTCTGTCATGCTCTCAACGGGTTAATTTTCAAAGCGGATAAAAACATGAAAAATGGGCAAGCTGAATATAAGAATTGGTTACTTAAAAATGTAAGACTTATCGATGGGAGCCGATGCCTGGATGAACAAAATGTTGATTTAGTCGTCTCCTCAGGTAAAATACTCCAGATTGCCCCAAGAATCCCCCCCTCCTCAGTCCCAGATCCAACAAATGGCGAGAATCTTCAAGAGCTGGACTGTAAAGGCTTGTGGCTCTGGCCGGGCTTGATTGACGGGCATGTCCACTTCAGAGACCCTGGATTAGAGCACAAAGAAAACTTTCTTTCCGGCGGCAAAGCCGCCGCCCGGGGCGGTTATACGGCCGTGGTCTGTGAACCCAATACAAAACCGCCGCTTGCTGATACGGATATCATTGAAATGGCGGTTGAAAAGGCCCAAAAAAACTGTCGGATCAGAACATATTTTAAGGCGGCTATGACATACAGGCGTAAGGGCGGGCGGGTAGCAGATTATGAAACGTTTAAGAAGTGGAAGGAAATTGTTGCTGTCAGCGATGACGGCGACCCGGTTAGTTCTATGACCTTAATGGATGCCGTATGCCGCCAATCCGCCGCCTGTAACCTCCTGCTCAGCCCGCATTGTGAAGATTCGCCACGGGCCCTGAATGACTATGAAGCCGGGATCGATCCCGGCTTTGATCCATTGACACCATATCGGAACGAAACGTTATATGTTGAAAGGGATGCTGCTTTAGCGGCAAAATACGGCTGTAAAATTCACTTCAGCCACCTCAGCCTGGAATCGTCAGTCGATGTCATTCAGCGCTATAAAAAGATGGACGGGGCCTCAAAGAGGATGACTTGTGAGCTAACCCCGCACCACTTACTGTTATCCGCCCGGGATTATCCTCCTGACAGCATCCCCGCGGTTAATCCGCCCCTCCGCTCCCGCAATGATGTTCAAGCTTTGGGCAAAGCATTATGTGACGGAGTTATTGACGCCATAGCAAGCGATCATGCCCCGCATTCGAGAGAGGAAAAAAGCCAGGGCGCTAATGGATTGATCGGTCTTGAGACTACGCTGGGGTTAATATTGACTTATTTTGTCCGGCCCGGACTTCTCGCGCCGGTCGATGCCTGCAGACTTTTGAGCAGTGCGCCGGCCACCATCTTTCATCTCCCCGGTGGGGAGATACTTGAGGATAAAGAGGCCGACCTGGTGCTGATAGACCCCGCAAAAAAATGGATCGTCGATCCTGAGAAGTTTGAGTCAAAATCACGAAATACCCCCTTTGAAGGACGGCAACTCACCGGTAAAGCCGTAGGCACTATGGTCGGCGGTCAATTTGTCTTTGCCGATGACGATCTGTTGAACAGAAACCGCAGTAGTTAAAGACACCCAATGCTTCGTGTACTGGTTCAGCGTGAATTGGACTTTCGCCCTTTAATTCTTAGTTGGTTGTCAACGTAAGAAACGGCGGATTTTTTTAAGGCATGGGAAGCGT
>JAGYMJ010000482.1 GCA_018400625.1 Planctomycetota bacterium | reverse complement strand
AATTTCGAAAGGTTGAAAGCGACAACGCTCAACCCCACATAGCTTTCGAAGGATCTTCTGCTATTTTCTCCGCGAAATCCTGCGAGCCGTAAATCAGACCATCCACGATGTCTTCCCAAATTCTCCCCTTTACTTCGGAATACCGTTGAACCATCCTTCGGTATCGTTCGCGAGGCCTGTCGCCTCCGACCGAGTTCAGAATCGATTCCGGCCCTAAGCGGATTCCTGTGAATATAGCAGGACAGGCGCAACAAATAATTCTCGTTCTCGATGACGATGTTTTTTTAATCAACCCTGAAAGAGATGGCCAATTCTTTCGTTCGACAGATTGAATCTTCGCGTATACGCGGTTTCCAGCCACTGCATTCCTCTGGAAAGATTCTTTTCATGCGGCCTTATCAATAGATGATAATGGTTGTCCATGAGAACATAGGCGTGTATCACGATGCGAAAACGAACGGACATTTTTCCGAGAAGCTCTAGAAACAGCCGCCTGTCCCTGTTGCGCTGGAAAATATCCTGCCCCGCGTTGCCGCGGGACATGACGTGGTAAAAAGCTTCAGGATATTCGATTCTCCATTGTTGTGCCATGGCCGAACTTGTATCGTATATTACACAGCCTGTTAAAGAAAATTACAATTCAAGGTTTAACTCCATTCACCGGCTTTCCAGGTGGACGGCATCCATTCGTCGAACAAACGGTTCGTTCTTTGCCGCAGTCGTTCAATTTAGGCAGGGGTATCAAAAAGTCTTCTCGTCAGCATGGCACTCACCTCCTAATAAACATTGATGGTTTATCCATAAAAACTGCCGAACGTATACTCCCGAGAATGAGGGTTGACTCCTGATTCCGGAAACCGTCATCGCTTCCGGTCGCGCTATCATGGATTCGACAATACGTTTGACATCTTCCAAGCGGTCCTTGTGAGCGACCAGGTTTTTTTCACCCGCGCGGACCACCACTACGTCACTGACACCCACCATGGCCAATATTTCCTGGGGTTGTAGCAATAGACCAAATTCCCCTGGGCGTCCAGCGCGTGGACTCTGCCTTTGATAAAATTGCCATTGGCGTCGTGATTCAGAAAATCCTGGATCGCCAACCATCCGCCCACATCCTTCCATGAGAATTCACCGGCCACGCACCTCACATCCCGGGCTTTTTCCATCACTAAATAATCTATGGAAATCCGCGCAAGGACCGCAAACCGCTCTTGCAACTCACCTTCCCATTGATCTGTTCCCTTCTTCTACACGGCCTTGGTCAAATGCTCCACATGCTTTGGAAGGTGGAGGGCCAGCTCACCGAAAATAGCGTCCACGGTCCACACGAACATGCCCGAGTTCCACAAATACCGCCCGGACTCCAGATATTGCCCGGCGACTTCGGCGTTCGGCTTTTCTTTGAAAGAGACAACATGAAAATGCTCCACGTCTTTATCGAAGGCGATTTTTTTGCCGACCTCCAGGTAGCCGTAGCCGGTAGCCGGATGGGTCGGTTTGATTCCGAAGGTGTAAAGCGCGTCGGTCCTTCGGGCCTCTTTCACTGCCGAAACCAAGGTCTGCTGAAATTTTTCAACCGGTTTGATCAAATGATCGGCCGTCAAGATGACGATCACCGGATTGCCGAAGCGTTTCATGGCAACCAGTGTACCAATACAAACTGCGGCGGCAGTGTCCTTGCGCTCGGGTTCACCGATGATGTTATGATCCGGGATGTTGGGAAGTTGCTCGCGGACCAGCGCCGTGAATTGCCGACTGGTCATCACGATCACGCGTTCATCCGGCACGATGCCCGCCACCCGGTCATAGCTTTTTTTTGCAGCAGGCTGAGGTCATCAAAGAGTTGGATGAACTGCTTGGGCCGTTCATGGGTACTGAGCGGCCAAAAACGCGTGCCCACGCCGCCGGCCATGATAATGGCAACTAAATTTTTGTCGGTGCTTTCCATTTCAACACTTCATCTTCAACCAAGCGCGGGCCTGGAATTTGAGAGACACAACTCCGCCAAATCGGCAATCATTGCTGTGCCGACGCACATCACCGAATCCGCGCCCCCCAATATATCTTCATGGTGCCGTCATCCTCGGCCACCGCACCGCAGCAAAAAAAACACATTGTGCACGTAGCCGCTTATCTCCCAAAGGTCCTCGGGTTGGAGTATCCAATCGTCGGCAACCCCCAAAACCCTTGACGGGTCGGCAAGGTCATGTAGAGCCACGCCGAGGCGGTAGACGGCGCCGTCCATGGTTTTAAACACGCCGTGAAAGATATTCAGCCATCCTTTTTCGGTTTTGATGGGCGTGGCTCCTGGTCCGACCTTCATTTCATCCCAATGGTAGGCCATGGGCTTGATGACGACCTTGGCATCCCCCCAATGCACCAGGTCTGGCGAATAGGAAATCCAGATGGACCATGGTGAGATTTCCAAATGGGGTCGGTCCAGCCGGGCATAGCGCCCGTTGATTTTTTCAGGGAAAATGACCACGTTGCGATAATCCGCCTGGGTGATCAGGGAGATCCGTTCCAGCCGCTCAAAATCCGTGGTTCTGGCCAGGACCACCCGTACGCCGTGCCGGGAATAGGCCGAGTAGGTGACCAGGTAGGCGTCCTCCATGGGGCAGATGCGCGGATCTTCCACGCCAAAGGCCTCGTAGCCAGCGAACGGCTCGGCCTTGGCAGGGGTGATGAACGACTCCGGCCTGACCGCAAAACGCACGCCGTCACTGCTTTCCGCCAGACCGATGATCGACCGGCCATTGCGCAGATGGGACCGAAACAGCATGATATATTTGCCGTTGTGCTTGACCACGCCGGCGTTGTGCACCGTTTCCACCGGGTAGGGCACATCATGCTTGGTCAATATGGGATTTTTCTCGTAACGCCGAATGATCGGTTCCTTAGACTCTGCCATAATCGTCCTCCGCTCTTTCAATATCATCCTCTTCAAAATAATCTCCGGTCTGTATCTGGATGAACACCAGGTTGTCCGGTCCGGGATTGCGAATGCGGTGCCAGGTTCCTACCGGCAGATCCACGGCCTGGCCGGGCTTCCGTTCAATGTCTTCACCGTTTTGGGTCACCACCGCGGTGCCACTGAGCACGTACCAGTGCTCGGAGCGCCTGAAATGGCGCTGGTAACTCAGGCGTTGTCCGAAATAAACGGTGATTCGTTTGACCTTGTGATCCGGCTTGTCCGCCAAGACCTCATAAAAACCCCAGGGAAGGTGGTCCTCGCGCCGGGTCCGGTTGATGATGGTTTCATACATTTGGAAATAATCCGTCACCATGCGGTCCAAGCTGAACCGCGCCTCGACCCATTGGCGGCATTTGCGGCGGTCAAGATCCCTGACATTGCTTAAGGCTTTGACCATTTCATCGAGGTTCTCGGTCAGGAACCCGGTCTCCCCATGGGCAATGATTTCGTGCATGCTTCCCCTTGAAAAGGCCACCACCGGTGTGCCGCAAGCCATGGATTCCACTACGGAAAGACCGAACGGCTCGTCGAACCCGATGGGGTGCAACAATGCGTATGCACCGCCCAGCAGTTCATCGCGTTTTTCCGGCCCGGCGCTGCCGACATAGACAATGCGGTCGTCATCCAAGTATGGCCTTATCATTATGTCGAAATATGCCTGGTCCTGGATGATGCCCGCCATGATGAGCTTCATACCGGTACGGCGGGCTACCTCGATGCACTTGGCAGTGCCTTTCTCCGGATGTATGCGGCCGAAAAAGAGCAAATATTCGCCTTGATCGAGCCTGAAGGTGAACCGGCCAAGGTCGATGCCGTGATGGATGGTGGCGGAATAGTCCAGCTCCGGCGACTTGTCGGCCTCGCTGATGGCTACATAAAAGCATTTGCCGTTGTACTTCTTGTACACCGGCAGGATCTTAGGCGAGGAAAAGCCGTGGATGGTGGTCACCACCGCTGTTGCAGTCATGCCGGAGTACGTCAGCGGCAGGTAGTCGAAGTGGTTGTGAATCAGGTCAAAGGCGTCGCCTTGCTCGAACATCTCGGAAATATGCAGACACTCCCATACATTGGGCAGCATTTCGGCGTCTTCCTCATAACCCTTGGGGCAGACACTTTTTTTTCGGCCGGTAAGACAAGAAATGCTGCGCAATCCGGCACAATTATTTCCTGGCGCATCACTTATTAAATCTTTTTCCCGATATAGAAAACATAGCCGTAAAACTCTTTATATTGGTAATATAATTCAGCCTCACGCCTTTCGTGCGCTATGAATTCTTCAGCCGTTTTATTACCGGTATATTTTTTCAAAAAGTTTTTCTGTGCAGAAACCTGTGGATTATAAAAATGCTCGGTCCAACAATTTTCAGGTAGAACAAAAGCAGCGATTAGAATATATCCAGCTTTTTGCATTTGTGCGACCTTATTTGGAATAGTATCAATTTCCGGATAAGCATCTTTCCAATATTCGTCAATTTCGACGGGTCGTTCTTCAGTAAACCACGATGCCTCAGAAACGGCAACATAGCCCCCGGTTTTTAAAAACATACGCCATTCATTCAAGCCGTGTTCAAATCCGACATTATAGATTGCTCCTTCCGACCAGATCAGGTCTAATTTTTCATACTGAAAAGGAAGGCTGTCCATCGAGCCAACAATACCGTTTATTCTATCCTGAAGATGCAATTTATCAGCATTACTGTTAAAAAGCTCAATAAAGACGGGGAATAAATCGATACCCATAATATGTCCCGGCGCATGATAAGCTATTACCTCTGTCTGACCACCGGTTCCGCAACCAATATCAACAATGTGGGATTCGCTTGTCAGATTATCAATAAAGCTCAATGCTTTAATAGTTACTTCAGGGCTACCGGGTCCTTGCCGTTTTAAACCTGAAAAATATTCGCAGATTAATTTGAAGTCAAATTCATGAATTGATGTGTTTTTTTCACTCATTTTGGTATGCTGGGTGGTGTGGGAGAGTGAATATTTATTGTTTCCTTCTGAAATGCACTTACTTCTTTATTAAGTCGTTTTCCGATTAAATCCTCTGTGGTTTTCAGATCGTAACGGTTCGGGAGATTCAGCCAAAATTGAGGGGTCATGCCGAAAAAAACGACCAAGGCGAAGTGCGGTATCGGCAGTAATGGATCATTTCTCATGCACTATCTCATTTATACGCCGGGGAGAAACGCTTATATCTTTGGCCAAGCGATACTGG
>JAGYMJ010000481.1 GCA_018400625.1 Planctomycetota bacterium | reverse complement strand
ACGCTTGAAAGCGTCCACTACGAGCCGGGTTTTCGGCCAGGGCCCTAGTGGTCTATGCCGCTTGAAATTGTCCACCTAACTCAAAGCCGCTCCCGGTCGCTTTCCGCGCCGGGAGCGGTTGGCGGACACCGCTCAAAATGGGATCAACAAAAACAGTCTGAATGTTTACTCTCTGAGCAGCCCTCAATGATTTGACCTCTTCAAAGAAATGTCCCGTGTGAGTCCTCATCGGGCTCCTTTGGCCGCCTTTCTTGAAACCATGAAGATTTCTTGCCACCTTTGTTAAAAGCGGAACGCCCCGTCTCACCCATTTTTCGCAGAAGGCCGCGTGCCCAGGCAAACTCAAGGCCGAGAATGGCCAGACCGATGGGGATGACCACAATGGCCGGGCCGGGAAGGAAAATCAGGGCCAGACCAATGAGAATAACCGTACCACCCAAAATAGCGATGACCAGACGGCGGGCTACCCGATAGCTTTTTTGACAACCGTTGAGGATAATGCTCTTAATTATATTTTTCATTTGATCCTTCTAAAAAGGCCTGAGGCTTTAAACCTCCCTGCAAAAGGAACTGGAGAGATGACTCGAAAATCTCAGTGGAAACTCTTTGAAAGGCCAGTCTTGATAGGTTAAAACCATGATTAAGAGAAGGGTATGCCGATGGAGGGCAGAGCCTTAATAATACCAGAGTTTACTGCAATTAAAAACAATTTGCAAGTTGCAGGAAATGAGATGTGCTTTTTCCTTCCCATCCATACCGACGGAGTTATTCTCTGGACTTTCCTGCCCGGCGTGATCAAACCCCTGAATGTTACAATCGTCTGGTCGCTTTCTCGCCTTTCCCCCCCCCCACTTTTCTGAACCCCGGATTATCGATACCATACAGGAACTTGATAGCGCACTTCTTATTTGGTAAAATAACCAAGTATCGATTTACAAAACCCTGATCTTAGGAGGAGAATATCATGAAGATACAGATACTTGGAACCGGTTGTCCAAAGTGCAAGAAACTTGCGGCAAACGCCGAGACCGCTGCTCAGCAGCTCGGTGTTGAATTTGAGATCGAGAAGATAACAGACATTAACGACATCATGGAGTATGGCGTCATGATGACACCGGCGCTGGCCGTGGACGGGGAAGTCAAGGTTGCGGGGAAAGTACCGGACGTCGAAGGTATTAAAAAATTGATCTCCTGAAAGTTTGTTCCAAAAAAAGAAGCTATTGACTTCAATTCAGGTGTGCCATTAGCAAATAGCAAGGATTGTTTAGTGCTCCAGCCGCTTTGGTTTGCGGGCAAGGCGGCCGGGAGTTATTTGATGGCCCGCACAAAACTTTATAATAAGGAGACAGTAAAATGAACAACTGTTGCGGTGAAGGTAAGAGAAACATATTAATCTATGCATGTTCCGGTGGAGCCAACGTAGCGGAGGTGTCCGACCTGGCAGCAAGACAGCTTATGGCTGAGGGAGAGGGCTCAATGTTTTGCCTGGCCGGTTTAGGTGCGGGTATCGAAGGGATGATTCAGGCCGCAAAGGATGCCGATATGAATCTGGTTATTGATGGCTGCCCGATGGATTGCGCAAAAAAGATATTCGATAGAGCGGCAATTACCAATTACAGACAGGTCAAGGTAACGGACCTGGGCATCGAAAAAATCAAGGGGGTGCGGGCCACCGAGGATCAGGTTGATGGTGCCGTGGATAGGGCCAGGGAAGTCCTGGCCAAAAATTGAATGGGCTTTTGTCATACATCGAAGAAAAGGATGAAAAGTAAAAGCATCATATAGAAAAAAATACATTACTATCTGGAGGTTACGTGTGAACCCAAAAGGAAAAGATGCTCGTGTTTCGGAGAGTATCTCCGACAATCTGTCCGACTCGTCCGGGGAGGTAAGGGGGGCACAGCCCCCCGCCCGGCACATCTGGTGGAAAGTATTGATTGTCCTGGTGCTGGTTGCCGCTGTGGCCGTCATTATAGCTGCAAAAAAGCGGGCTCAAACACCGCCTTCGAAGCAGGATCAAAGCACAGGCGCTTTTGACGAAGTTCAGAAAGAGGGCGAATATGCACCCGATACCGTTCTCGCCACGGTCAACGGGGAAAAAATCACGCACGGCGACCTCGATCAGATGTTTCGGGAAATACCCGCTCAGAACAGGGCTGTCTTCGAGCACAATCGTCATGAACTTCTGGAGCAGATTATTCTGCGGGAACTGCTGCTTCAGAAAGCCCGGGCAAGTAACATTGCGGATACGCAGGCATACAGAGACGGAATGGGGTCTCATGCGGACCATCCCGGCCACGAAGAACACGTCCTTATCGATGTCCTTCTGCAGCATGAAGTGCTGCAGGACATAAAGGTCACCGAAGAGGATCTCCTCCACTCTTTCGGGGAACTGGAAGATGCGCTGCCGGATCAGACCTCGTTTGAAGATGTCCGAGAGGATCTGCAGCGCTACGTTTTGCAGGAAAAGCAGAATATGGCCTTTGAGTCCTACCGGGACCAGCTCCGAACGGAAGCTGCCGTTACCTATAATGAGGATTGGGTCGAGGCTCAAAAAGCGCTGGCCGCCGATAATCCCCTGGACAGGGCGCTGGCGACCGGGCGGCCGGTCGTGGCCGATTTCGGTCAAAATTCATGTACCCCCTGCAAGATGATGAAGCCGATTCTGGATGCCCTCAAGGAGGAATATGACGGAAGGGCCGAGATACTCATCATCGAAACAGACCAATATCCGGCCGTTACGCAGCGCGTGGGGATTCGTGCCATACCTACACAGATATTCTACGACGCTGACGGCAACGAAATCGATCGCCACCAGGGCTTCATGTCCCGGGAAGCCATTGTTAAAAAGCTTAAAGAGATGGGAGTAGAGTGATGCTGGAATATATCTTTACCCAGCTCACCGAAGCCGTCCACGGGACGCCCGCGGTGGCCCTGGGAGCCGCGCTGCTATGGGGGATCCTCAGCATACTGCTCAGTCCCTGCCATCTGTCCAGTATCCCGCTGATTGTCGGTTTCATCGACGAACAGGGACGCATCTCCACGCGGCGGGCGTTTCTGATCTCGACGCTTTTCTCGGTGGGCATTCTCATCACCATAGCCGCCCTCGGCGCGGTCACCGCCGCCGCAGGTCGGATGCTGGGCGACATCGGGGGAGGAGGCAACTATGCGGTGTCGGTTATATTTTTTGCGGTGGGCCTTCACCTGCTTGATGTGATCCCCATGCCGTGGTCCGGACCGGGGCCGGTGGGTCTGAAGCAAAAAGGCCTGTTGGCAGCGTTCATGCTGGGACTTATTTTCGGAATTGCTCTCGGCCCCTGCACCTTTGCCTACATGGCACCCATGCTCGGGGTGGCCTTTCATACCGGCAGCACCAATCCGGTGTTTGGCAGCCTCCTGCTTCTGCTCTATGGGGTCGGGCACTGTTCGGTTATTGTAGCGGCAGGCGCCTCCACCGGCCTGGTTCAGCGCTACCTGAATTGGAACGAGCGTTCTCGGGGCACGGTGATCGTAAAAAGGATCTGCGGGGTATTGGTTATCGTGGGCGGGCTCTATCTTATCTACACGGCCTGATTATTCCCCCCCTGTTTTATATTCTCAGAGACAATCCACCTTTTGTATTGCTTAACTGCTGCAAAAGGTAACCGGTGAAAATCCCACCAACCCAATCCTTTTAAGAAATTTGAGTTAGGGCACATAAAACTTGCAGGAAATAGATAAATGCTCTATATTAAAGAGACAGTGGAATTGTAAGTCCTCAGTGAACCACGTTGTTTCCCCACCGGCACAGAGCACGGTGGTGAGAAAACTTTTTGCGCTATCATTCAGGCCGTATCCCTCACCAGGACCGGGAAAGATGTCTTTTCCATGTAATGGTTCAGCCACTCATGCTGGTACGCGGCAGCCTTGATTTTTAAATGAAAATATTCGACTCGTTTTTTACGGATATTTGGATAAAAAAAATGCTCATGACATTGCAAAATTGGATTTCGGACTTCTCCCTGCCCGCCTTGCTGGTGGTTGGCATAATGATACTGTTTGCTTTTTATGCCGGTCGGGGTATAAGGCATCTCCGTCTGCCCACCATTATCGGTTTCATGCTGGTCGGCGTTCTGCTGGGGCCGTCGATTTTGAGCATTATCAGTGAAGATCTGAGAATGCAGCTTGATTTTATCACACAGATTGCTTTGGGTACCGTTGCTGTCGGTATAGGACTGGAGTTGAGTCTTAAATCCCTCTGGCACAAAGGGCCCGGCCTTGTGATTCTGATCGTTACTCAGTTGCTCACAACGTTTTTTATTGTTGCGGCAGGCGTATATCTGCTGACGCGTAATATTGTGCCTGCCCTGGTGCTCGGGGCAATAGCAACGGCCACAGCGCCCGCCGGAACCGCTGCAGTCATACAGGAGACAAATGCTCAGGGGCCCCTGACCAAAGCCCTGTATGCTATTGTGGGACTGGACGATGCACTGGGTATTTTGATTTTTGGTTTCGCTTTCGCCGTTGCACGCGGCCTGCTGGCGTCTCAACTTGGAGACGAGGTTTCCGCCTCATTATTCGATACGCTCCTGTTTCCCTTGATAGAGATTTCTTTAAGTCTGGTATGGGGAATCGCTACGGGCGTTATTTTTTGTCTGCTGCTACGGGCACAATCCGATAGACAGGCTGTGCTGATACAGACATTTGCAATGATACTGATTACCATAGGATTCAGCCGGCTTCTTCCCTTATCGAT
This sequence comes from Planctomycetota bacterium, assembly GCA_018400625.1. GTDB lineage: Bacteria > Planctomycetota > Brocadiia > SM23-32 > SM23-32 > PUMZ01. The sequence goes on along the minus strand of JAGYMJ010000481.1, from coordinate 722 downwards.
GATTTTTACCCTGCTGGTCGCAGGATCGATTGTCGTTAACACGCAGCCGTCCGGGCTTGTTGAGCGTCTGAGAGGCGAACTGACGGGATTTACGCCGCTGCTCTACATATTGTTTTTTGCGCTGGCCGGGGCGAACTTGCATCTGGGGGCCATCCCCCAGATCGGGCTTTTAGGTCTTGTTTATATTCTCTCCCGCAGTGCCGGTAAAATAAGCGGCGCCTGGTTCGGCTCCGTCCTGGGCAAATTGCAGGAAAACCTGAAGAGATACACAGGTATGGCTCTGCTGTCTCAGGCCGGGATCGCCATCGGATTGGCCCTCATCGTCAAAAGTGAATTTCGTGATTACGGAGCGGAAGGTGTGAGAATTGGCGGCATCGTGCTCACGACTATTACGGCATCCTGCATCATCTTCGAGTTGATAGGGCCGGTGTTGGTGAAGATAGCTCTGAGAAAATCCGGTGAAATCCCCCTCAAAAAATGATGCCGGCTGGTTTTTTAACTTTCAATTTGGAAAATCTTGATATGAAACCGCTGATGTCCACAAATTCGAACGGTTGCATGGGATACCTTCCATCACGCGAAGCTTTTCCCCTGGAAGGATACGAGATCGCACGCGCCGTCAAACATACAACATATAGTGCGATTTTCGAAAACTTGCAAACTACAACCTAGTGCCCTGGCCGAAAACCCGGCTCGTAGTGGACGCTTTCAAGCGTCCGCGG